>JBGMRO010000538.1:0-3277 GCA_048061555.1 Thiohalomonadales bacterium
ATTTTGGAAAAAAGAGACGCTGGTTAATAGCGGTGAGTCTCGCTGGGTCACCGCCGAGCCCCATTAACCACGTTGGCTACATTCACTACAATCATACGGTTAAATCGAGTACAATCCCGCATAAGGGTCGCCATCGTATTGGCGTAATGAATAACCGCCCCATGCGATTGTTTTATCGGTACCCATAGTGTGGTTAAATCGCTAGCTTTTTTACCGGCACTGCTTGAGCAACTACAAATGTAGTTTATAAGCGACTATGTAGCTAGTTTTACGCTGACTGGGGTGAGAAGTTACACTCAAGTTTATAATACTGACCTTTTGTGGATAGCATTTTTATTGCTAACTTTATATTGCTAACTTTTTATTGCTAAGAATGAAATAAGCTATGAATATTACTATCAATGGTGAAATTAATACTATAAGCACAGGCACGACCGCTGCTGATTTGCTTTCCGAGCTAGGCCTAATCGACAAACGTTTAGCCTTGGAGGTCAATCAGGACATCGTCAGTCGCAGTCAATATACAAGCTTTGAACTGCGGGCCGATGACAAGGTCGAGATCGTGCACGCGATTGGTGGTGGATAGGATAAGCTGCGCACAACAACTCTTTAACGACACAACTATTTACAACATAAACTTTTTACGACATAAATTGGAAATCAAGGTATCATGAAAGAAGATAGTCCATTAATAATCGCGGGGAAAGAATATTCTTCCCGCTTGTTGGTAGGCACCGGTAAGTATCAAGACATGGAACAGACACGAGTCGCGATTGAAACCAGTGGCGCACAAATTGTCACCGTAGCCATTCGCCGCACTAATATCGGCCAAGACCCTAACGAACCCAATCTTCTTGATGTTATATCACCGGATAAGTACACCATCCTGCCCAATACCGCCGGTTGCTATACAGCCGATGACGCAGTACGCACCTGTCGACTCGCACGCGAACTATTAGATGGGCATCGTTTGGTAAAACTGGAGGTCTTGGGCGATAAAAAGACCCTGTACCCCGACATACCCGCCACGCTGGAGGCCGCCGATACCCTGGTCAAGGACGGATTTGATGTCATGGTCTATACCAGTGACGACCCATTGATTGCCAAACGACTGGAAGAACTCGGTTGTATCGCGGTCATGCCTTTGGCCGCCCCAATCGGCTCGGGACTAGGCATACGCAATCCGTATAATATTTTGACCATTGTCGAAGATGCCAAGGTACCTATTCTAGTCGACGCAGGCGTTGGTACCGCATCCGATGCCAGCATCGCTATGGAAATGGGCTGCGACGGCGTCCTAATGAATACCGCTATCGCTGGGGCGCAAGACCCGGTATTAATGGCTTCGGCCATGAAAAAAGCCATCGAGGCAGGACGCGAGGCATTCTTGGCTGGTCGCATTCCACGTAAACGATATGCCTCTGCATCATCTCCAGTCGATGGAATGTTTCTGTAGTAGGCAAAGTAAAAGCACCGCAATGGCAGGCGAACGACCAACGGCACAGACGCACAGTGTAGATAAAAAATCTGATACTGTTTTACGCAGCATTAAGAGCTTCGTAAAACGCGAAGGTCGCATGACCCCCGGCCAAAAACGTGCGTTAGAAAAACTCTGGCCCTCCTATGGTATAAATCTTTGTAGTAAGCGAATTGACATAGAAACTGTTTTCGAACATCCGGGACCGACTATTTTAGAAATAGGTTTTGGCATGGGCGAGGCCATCACCAAAATGGCCGCCGACAATCCCGCAGATAATTTCCTCGGTATAGAAGTACATCGTCCGGGTGTAGGCCGATTACTGGCTACTGCCGATACGCTAAAATTAAACAACTTACGTATCATTTGTGCGGACGCGGTGGACGTGCTGAAGGATCATCTGACCGACAATAGCCTGTATCGCATACAAATTTTTTTCCCAGACCCCTGGCACAAAAAAAAACACCATAAACGTCGCCTGATCCAGGCCGATTTTGTCGCTCTGATGGGCCAAAAAATTAAACCAGGTGGCTATCTGCATATCGCCACTGACTGGCATCATTATGCCGAACACATCGTACGTATCATGCAGACCTGCCAAGGCTTCGAAAACGTCGCAGACGAAAAATTGTTTGTCAAGCGCCCGAGTTATCGACCGCTGACTCGATTTGAACAACGCGGGCGTCGACTCGGCCACGGCGTTTGGGATATGCTTTTCCAGAAGGTCGGAGGCTCATAATCGTATGGATAAATATAATCGCATCTACAACTTGCACCGTATATTATCGAATTCACAATACCCAATCGCCAAACAAACACTACAAGAACAATTACAATGCACCGACGAGACCATGGTCGAGGCCATTGCTGAATCCAAGAATTTCTTAGATGCCCCTATAGTCTACGACAAGAAGCTCAACGGCTATTATTATGACAAGAATACCAAACAAGAATATGAACTACCTGGACTTTGGTTTAATGCCTCTGAATTACACGCCCTATTGGCCGCCTATCAATTACTCTCCAAGGTGCAACCTGGTTTCCTAGGGCCTCATTTAGCCCCACTTAAAAAACGTATAGAAGACATCCTCGACAAAGAACACTACGACACCAATGAGCTATTTAATCGTGTGCGTATTCTGCAAATTGGCGGCCGTGTCTATAGCCATAAACACTTCGCCATGGTGACGACGGCCCTGTTGAGCCAGAAACAAATCCACATTGTTTACCATGGCCGTGAGAAAAATCTACAAACCGAACGCACGCTATCACCGCAGCGTTTGGTCTACTATCGTGACAACTGGTACCTGGATGCATGGTGTCATTTACGTGGTGGTCTGCGCAGCTTTTCTATCGACAAAATAACCAGCAGCAAACTCGTCAATCAAGCACGTCACGAAATAAAAGAGATAGACCTAAATAGGCACTATGAAAATGCCTACGGTATTTTTGCAGGTGAGGCGACACAACGGGCGCAGTTGCGTTTCAATAGTACCGCTGCACGCTGGGTGGCGTATGAACACTGGCACTCGCAGCAAAGTGGCCAACACGAACTCGATGGCTGTTATTTATTGGAGGTCCCTTTTAACGACCCCAGAGAATTGATTCGAGACATACTAAAGTATGGTCCCGATGTCGAGGTCATCGGTCCACGGTCACTACGCGAGGAAGTTAGGGATCGTCTGCAAGCGGCGTTGGACCGATATGCGCCCACAGACATCACGCCACCTGGGTAAACAAATATAGCCAAAGCTACTCTAATGCATCCATGCATTCGTAGCATAAGGCCATCCCTGGCCA
>JBGMRO010000539.1:0-3276 GCA_048061555.1 Thiohalomonadales bacterium
ATGGTAGACGCCAAAATCATTGTGATATGATTTAAAGTAACAAAGTAGAACTAGTTTAAACAAAAGTATCTTCCGACGCGCTAAAATACTCACTGCAATGTTATTTCCTGCCTAAACCTGACAAGCAGAAGGGACTATTTATCCAAGATCATGGGGCAGGCTCAACTGCATTCGCACCTTAACTCGGGCTTTGTTATCCTATACCAATTTTTAACAGTCTATAGGGCGCATACCTGATGTATAGCGGTGGGCGCTGAGCGAGGCCGTCTGTGGGGATACCAATGGAAAAAAACGACTTAAATTTAATTTGGATTGACTTGGAAATGACTGGGCTTGATTGCGCTAATGACGTCATTATTGAAATTGCTACGGTGGTCACGGATTCGAATTTAAATATCGTGGCCGAAGGACCAGTGTATGCTATTCACCAAACTGAGGATGTACTCGCTAAAATGGATGAATGGAATACAAAGCAACATGGTGGGTCTGGTTTGGTTGGTCGTGTAAAACGTAGCACGATTACTGAGTCAGAGGCAGAAAAACAGACGGTCGAATTTTTATCGAAATGGGTGACGAAAGGAAAGTCGCCCATGTGCGGCAATAGCATCTGTCAGGATCGTCGGTTTTTGGCCCGTTGTATGCCCGAGCTGGAGGCCTACTTTATGTATCGCAATCTCGATGTGAGTACAGTCAAGGAATTGGCTAAGCGTTGGTCGCCCGAAGTGGCCAAAAGCTTTACGAAAGAGTCTTCTCATCTTGCCTTGGATGATATTATGGATTCGATCAATGAACTAAAGCACTATCGAAATAATTTTATTGTCAAAACAAGCGGACAGTAACGCTTATTCTTTGCTTGACAGCCTTATAGATTAGGTCCAAACTCAGCGCTTATGAAAATTCTTTTGGTGCAATTTAAGCGAAAAAAATTAGGATCAGCGATCATGCTAAATTGGCATGTGCGACCACTAATTTGTACGAGCGCGTGCCTCGAGAATTTTTCAAGATTAAAGAGTGATATTCATGAATAAGAAATTGCTCTAGTTAAAAAAATCTAACTATTATTTTAGAATTCAAAAGGCCGCATCTCGCAAGGGATCGCGGCCTTTTTTTATACTAAAAATAAAATTTAAAGTAACAATTGAGCTGGGAAAAAGGAAAGGCAGGATAAGGAAATGAGATTGTTGATTGCATTTGTTAGTGTGGTAGTTATCTGGTCTACGACCCCTTTGGCGATAAAGTGGAGCAGTGACGGCGTTAGTTTTATATTTAGTGTCGCAACACGCATGACCTTGGGGGCCATGTTATGTTTACTCATTTTGACAATAGGCGAACGGAAGTTGCCGCTGCATCGTGAAGCTATCGTTACGTATATTGTTGCCGGATTGGGTATTTATGGTGCTATGTCATGTGTCTATTGGGGTTCGCAATATATATCTTCCGGATTGGTCGCGGTCGTGTTTGGATTGACGCCGATAGTCACAGCCGTTATGGCCCATCAATGGCTGGGAGAAAATAGTGTTACACCCGGCAAGATTTTTGCGGTGTTGTTGGGTTTGATGGGGATTAGTATTATTTTTAAATCAAATCTCTCTGTCGGCGGGCAAACCTATTACGGAATTGTAGCGATGTTGGTTGCCGTATTGATACACGCGGGTAGTGGCATTTGGATAAAACGAGTCGGCGTAAGTTTGTCTGCCTTGGAGCTAACGAGTGGGGCACTGCTTTTTGTATCCCCTGCCTTTATTTTAACTTGGTATTTGCTAGATGGGGAAATACCCGTCAATATTTCCTTCAAAGCCGTGGTCGCTATATCCTATCTGGGTTTCATAGGGTCCGTAATTGGTTTTACGCTTTATTACTACATCTTGAAAAATATGGCTATCAGTAAGGTTGCATTGATTACTCTGGTAACCCCTATTTTGGCCTTGTTATTAGGTCAGCAAGTAAATTCCGAGTACATTCCAAATGATGTCTGGTATGGAACCACTTTTATTATTATCGCTTTACTATTTCACCAATGGGGTGATCGTTTGTTAGTGCGTTTCAACCCAAATTAATCACCCCGCAGCCAGAATATGGAATGGACCTATAACAATCTGTTGTTCGCGACTCTGACAATTTGTTTAGGATCGGTCTTACAGGCCGCGACTGGTCTCGGTGCGGGTTTGATTGTGGTGCCTTTATTGGCCTTTATCAGTTATGAACTCATTCCCGGGCCGATGATCTTCGCGAGTTTATCTTTGACTGCGATAATGACAGTGCGTGGATGGCGTCACATATCGTTCGCACATTTTTCGATCCTATTGCCGGGCTTGCTAGTGGGGATTGTATTCGCGGCGAGTATCATTAAATTATTACCCTTGAATAAATTGGGGGTCGTCTACGGCATACTGATTATCGTCGCAGTTATATTTAGCCTGTTTGCAAGTAGTGTCAATGTCACGGGGCGATGGTATGCCGCGATTGGAGCATTGTCCGGGTTTATGGGGACTACGGCAGCGGTGGGTGCGCCAATATTGGCACTGTTGTATCAAACTAAACGTGGCGCCACCTTGAGAGCTACCTTGGCGTTTTTATATTTTGTCTCTTCTATCGTTATATTGCTTAGCTTGCATTTCGCAGGTAAATTTTCACTAATCGAGGTTTTTTGGGGAATATATTTAATCCCTGGTTTTATAATTGGCTATTTAATAGCACCAATCTTTACGCGATGGATAGATCGAGGTTATGCGCGTCCCGCAGTTTTAATACTGTCTGCTATCAGTGCTATGTTACTGATTATTAAAAGTCTCTGAGCGATAATTTTTGGTATAAAAGCGACGCTGACAGACTAATTCTGTATTCGAGCCTAGAGTGTCGATAGGGTCACAGGTATAGGAAAAAGACGTCACACTTTACCGATTTTGCCTGCGGTCGCCCTTTTATTCCTAGAGTATCCCCCGATAGAATAAGGGCAAGCCGATAAGAATTGTCTGCTTTCGCGAGTTGTTAAAATTACTAAACTTTAGAGGAGCAGATATAAATGAAGACCGAACATACCTTGTTTTCCGCACCCGTGGCAGCTTCACTTAGTGCCGGTGCCTTTCGTGAGTCATTGACGGCAAAAGACCGGGCCTATCTAATTGATAATGGTCGACTTTACACGGTGAAAGAGGATACCGTGCTCTGTCAACAAGATAAAGTAGAAAAAATTCTTTATGTCATATTAATGGGAGAGGTAGAAATCGTAGAGACCGTTAACAACGAAAAAATTACCGTGGGAAAATTGACCACGGG
>JBGMRO010000540.1:0-3272 GCA_048061555.1 Thiohalomonadales bacterium
TGTCAAGTGCAATGACAAATTATATTGATATTGTGTATCTACGAACTCCAGTGGAATCAATGTGCCATCCGGGTCTTTAATAGAAACCGGTTTAAAACTATTGTCACCGTTGATATCTTCCAATATTTTATAATAATCTGCCGCTACACCGCTACTATCGCTAACGGGGTCCCACTGAAAGTCCAGTGCCTTAATGGAGGCTTGCACGGTCAAATTAAAAATATCGGTGACGGTGAGTGTAAGTTTCGGCAGGGCAATGGTTCCTGCGCTGTCAGTCGCGGTCAGGATAATGCCATAGCTATTATCGCCTTGCGGGTAGTAGCGAAGTTCCTGCCCTTGATTTATGAAAAGTTCGCCACTATCTGCGTCTATAGTGATTAGGTCAACTAAGCGGGGGTCAGTTTCGGAATTTCGAATGCCATAACTGATCGTTTGTGGTGCTCCGTTGGCATCTCGGCGGGGGGAAATCGCCACTGTGGTGTAAAAGCTGTCACCCCGACCATAACCTTCAGCTATGCTCAGAATGGTTGGACTTAATAAAGTTGGATCTCTGTTCTTAGGATTCCCTCCCTCCACAAGCTCCGCCAAATTCCCTCGCGTATCTCCATCAAAATCAAAGTCCAATGCCGTTTTCTCGGCCTCATCGATGGTGCCATCGCCGTTTTGATCGAAGGCCGTGGTGGTTTGCAGTTCGGCGGCGCTGAATTCTACCCGTTTGGCGCTGCTGGTCTTGCTGGCGGCGGCCAGTAACAGGGGCTCTGTGATATTGGCGGAGCTGTACATAATTTGCACATGGTAACGGTATTCACCCTCGGCCAGTTCTGTGCTGTCACTGGCGGTATCGCCTGTAATGCTCAGCGTTTGTTCACGCTCGACGACACCGCTGTCTGTACGGACAATGCGTAATTGCACGGTTGTTTGGCTGTTAGTTATGGCGATGGCCTGCTGTAGATCTGAGCTTAGTTTGACATAGACACCAGGGCTGGGTGTGGGGTTTTTTGATTCCGATAGCCGTTTATCGAGCTCGGCGAGATCGTCGCTACAGGCGCTTAACATTGGAAATGTTAGCAGAAGGGCGATCAATTGCAGTTTTCCAGTGATGTATCTGCGGCACATCGTTAATCTGAATCGATGGTTTGAAAAAAATCGGGTGGAAGTTAGCGTGCGGATTGATCTGGTCCAAATATTTATGCATCGCGTGTTGTTTTGCATACCGTAAAATCTCAATAATTTAAAAAACTTCCACAAAAATTATTCATTTTTGGGGGCCTAAATTGACTACAGGTTAAACTAGAATAATACACAAGAGAATTATAGTCGTGTCATCACTATTGTAATCAAATTTGTGTTTGTGTCAATATCTGTGATTGATAAGCGCAGCCATGCGAGGGTAAGTGTGCATAAAATAGGCAGTATAGATTTAAAATCTTTCACCCAATTTACATTAGCTCGTATTTACGTATATAGTTGCCAGTTAACGTAGACCGCGTGGGATCGAGAAACATCGCGAGGCTAAAGCCTCACCTCCAAAAAGGGAGGGGTTTGTATGAAACTGAATATTTGCAAACTGAGCCGGAGCTGGGGCTTCAGCCCCGGATACTGTTCCCGCGCTCCAACGCGCTCCCGCCTATGAACGAGAAAACGCTCAGTAGGGTAAGTGGTTACGAAAAATGAACCCTAAAACGGAAAAGTCATCCCTACGGTAATCATGCTGATATCTTTGTCGATAACGGCGTAATCGATTTCTAGCATAAACGGGTTTTTATCCGGGGAAAATACCAGCCCAACTCCGAGTCCTGCAGCAGCACCAAAACTATCCTCATCGTTAGCAACCCCCACGGTATTTGAGGTATCATATTTTAGGGATTTATATGCCACGCCCAGTTTTAGTTTGCTGTAAACTCGCTTATTCCACACATATCGGTATACACCATACACATTGAAATTTGAAAAATTTAATTTTCCTTTTTCCTGCGTATTCTCAAATTCACCACCCGACACGGACGTATTGAGCTCGGTCTCGACGTAAAATGCGTTGGCAAATCGATAACCGACGGTTATTCCCACGATTTGTATATTTTCTATATTCTCAGTCGAGAATAACAGGCCTCCGATAATCGGTAGGGCGTATAGCTCAGAGCTTTCGGCCTTTAGATTAGCGCTAAAGACAAGTGCCGAAACAGTCAGTAGGAAAACTAATGTTAACGAAGCTCGTTTTTGCTTATCGATACAAAGAAAAATATTAAAAAATAGGGAGTTCATATCTTGCGGTGTTTGCATGAGGATACGCCGTAATTATCATTTTGGGCAATATAACATATATTGTCGGTCTAGGCGTTTGGGTGCAGGATCGGTAAGCTTGGATGTATGTGTGGGCATACCCACGGAACCGACGAACAATGCTAGATAAGTGCCCGTCACAAACGAGGATATTTTTTCAAGTTCAAGGCGCATCGAATTTTTAAAGCGCAGCATATACTGATATGTGAGCATTTAAAAATTCGATGCAACGCAGAAATTGGAGAAATAGACCGTTTGTGGATGTGCACTACCTACCTAGAAAATGGTATAACCTCGTAAGAAAAATACCGTACTTTTTCTAAGGCTTGCGATTTCCGCCTATTATGAGGCCGCATCCAAACCCGTTAAGGTCAATCTGACTATTGTGGTCGTCTTAATATTCAGTTAATGTAGTTGTGCATATAATAATCGTCGGTGGGTCATTTGATCCCAAAAAGGCGAAGTTGCCAAAATGATATCAATCATCTAGTAGATTCACCTAGAAGTAATTTCGCCTAGTAGTAGATTGTTAACACACTTTAAGTGTGAGTTAATGTTGTTATAAAGTGTGACAAAATTCCATTGCGTGTTTTAAGGCTCAGGGATAATATTTCTTAAAGTCTTTATGTGCTCGTCCTGTCATACTCGACACCGTCCCTAGGAAGTAGTGTTATGGATGTTTTATTGGTAAAAATCCTACGAGCTAAAACTACAGTCGTTTCGCCTGTCTGCTCCGCGCTTAGTTTTTGTCTTCTCTGCCTGATATCCGTTACTGCTTTCGCGACGGAAGAGATCGAGTATCCCGGTCGTATATTATTCCCTGATGTAAAGTATATTAGTACTAACACCCTAGCTAGGTTTATAAAAGAATCTGTGGTCGTTGATGTTCGCTCACCCTATGAGTACGATATATTACATATACAAGATGCGATCAATATACCACTAGCATCGCGCAGTTTCATTGCCCGAATTCAAAACTTGCAAGAAAATGA
>JBGMRO010000541.1:0-3268 GCA_048061555.1 Thiohalomonadales bacterium
TTAATGAGACTTGTAATCGGTAATTTACTTACGTATTTTATAGTTAGGCTGTAAACTGTGTTCTACTCCCGTATGGAAGCAGACATCGTACGTACATAGACTGTCAATAAACGTTGATGGAAAGAAGTAAACCGATTGTGAGTGGGCACTAGGCATATGGTAGTAATAAATAGAAACGTATACGGATCTGATGGGCGAAGTTTGTATGTAGCGAACCGTTAGCGGGCTCTGGGGGTGTAGGCATTATGATATGTATTGAGAAACTTGCTAATAATTAGCGTCTGCGGAACTATCGATGCATTCACTCTCACTCAAACTTCGCATAACAGCACTCGCGTTGCTCATGGCGGTTGTACCGATATTTATTTTTCTATTTATTAGCGGTGCACGGACCTATGAAACATTGACCGATTCTGTTGCTATCGGATTGGAGTCTCAGTCCACATTGATGGCGAGTTCGATTGAACGCTATTTGGATCGCATGGTCGTTTCTGCAAAGTTGATAGCACAAGCGCCTGTATTTGCTGCCGATAATCTAAAACAGATTAGTGAGTTTATAGAAACCGTGGTGGTCGAAAATGGCTCGATAGACGCCATCGATCTCGTTTCACCGCAGGGTTTGGTGATCGCAAGCACCGCCGGTCAAGCCGAAATAGATATGTTGGCCTGGGATTTTCATTTGGGAATAAAGGAGTTGTTTTCCAAGGCACTCAAGGCTAAGCAAAATAGTGTGTTCGTTTCAGAGGCGCATCTGATCGGCTCGGGACCAGAGATTATTATGGTCGTACCCGTATTGGTGACGGTCACCGGAAAAAAGCCGGGTACGACGATGCAAGCTGTGCATAGTGTGTTATTGATAGAGACCAATATTCAAAAAATCGAGGACATCGTCGTCGATTTTGGAGAGCATGTTTTAGGGGGCACCAAGAATTATGTGGTCGATAAATTCGGTCGAATTATTGTTACCACCGATAAGGCAATGGCGGTATTTAATACCTTAAACGACCTTCGCGCCCAACCGGCGATGTTGGGCGATAATACCGCGGGTACCGTTCGTTATACCAACAACGAAGGTATTGAGGTCTTGACGGGTTACTCTGATATGCGTGAGTTTGGGCAGAATTCGGCACTAGACTGGAGCGTCATCACCCTAACGCCGATAGACGATATAATACAACCGGCGCAAGAGACGCGTGCGGTACTTATTTATATAGGCATACTCTTGGCCACGATAGCCGTGATTATCGCCTATTGGTTTGCACGCTCGATAACGCTGCCGCTACAGCGTACCGTTATTATCGCGCAGGAGATTCGACAAGGGGATTATTCGCATCGGCTGGAGGCTAGTATTGGTGGGGAGATTGGATTATTGGCCGACGCGATCAATGATATGGCCGATAAGGTAGAGGAACGCACCGCTGAGATTGTGACACGAAACGAAAAATTAACCTCGGAAATCGTCGAGCGTAAACTGGCCCAAGACCGACTAAAGCGACTCTCTCACAAGACCGTACGACTACAAGAAGAGGAGCGTCGCCGCGTTGCCAGGGAATTACACGATGGCATCAATCAATTATTGGTCTCGGTCAAATTTAAATTAGAGAGTTTTGAACAAAAATTAAGTAATGGTAGTGAAAAGTCAATAAAAGACATAAACTTAGCCGTGATTTTTCTAGATGAGGCGATTGCCGAGGTGCGTCGGGTATCACACGCGCTTCGTCCCAGCGTCTTGGATGATCTTGGATTATCCCCTGCGATCAACAACTTAGCAGGACAATTTCAAGAAAGAAATCAAATTGATATGGAGCTAGAAGGCATTGAGGCGAATACCGAAAGCATACGTCTACCGGCTGACGTAGAAACTGCCATGTACCGTATCGTTCAAGAGGCCTTGACCAACATAGAGAAACACGCGACTGCCAATAAAGTGTCCATCCACATGACACACACTGAAGCGAATGTGACCATTCGTATTGAGGACGATGGTGAAGGTTTTAGTCTGCAAAAGGCCATGCGAAAAACACGCTCTACACAGAGCATGGGTCTAAGAAATATGCGAGAAAGGATAGAATTACTACAGGGTACATTTTATATCCATTCCGATATCGGTAAGGGTACGTTTCTGGAAATCCAGGCGCCCCTTAATTTTGTGTAACGTAATAAGGTGTCGATCATGACTGATACTGATTTAAACGCGCCAAACGACGCAATGAATAATGACAGCGGAAAATTAACCAGCGACGATGGCCCGATCAAGGTTTTATTAGTCGATGACCATGCAGTCGTTAGAGACGGCATACGGGCCAGGTTTGACCAATACCCCGAATTCGAAGTGGTGGGTGAAGCCGTCAACGGACGAGACGCGATAGAAAAGGCCGAGCAGCTTCGTCCCGATGTCGTATTGATGGATATCAGTATGCCGGTCATGAATGGCATGGATGCCGCAAAATTGTTGCGTGAAGACTATCCCGATATGAAGGTGATCATCCTGACCATGCATGAACACAAAGAGTATATACAGGGTGTCATTCGCTGTGGTGCACAAGGTTACATCGTCAAAGACGTCACGGCCTCAGAAATGATCAGTGCGGTAAAGACCGTCTGCGGTGGCGAGACTTATTATAGTTCATGTGTATCACAAATGATGTTTGACGATTACAGCAAATCCAGTAAAAAAAGCGGCGACAAATTGGGCCTAACACAACGCCAGCGAACCATACTAGCGCTAGTAGAGCAGGGTATGAGCAGTAAGGCTATCGCCAATGAATTAAATATCTCCGTGCGCACCGTAGAGGCCCATCGTCACAATATAAAAATAAAACTAGACGCCCAAACCTCCACAGATATGCCACCGCCGCCCGGCAAGGCTTGATGATTATTGGTTAAACCCTTGGTGGAGGGGGCTGCAAACCTCGCGCTATGTTGAGTGAACTTCCCCCGAATTACCGTACTCTTAACTTAAGTGTACGGTAATTCGGGGGAAGTCCAATATATTGGTATTAGGAGTTTGGTTCCGTAAAATTTACTATGTTGTTTGTGCGGGGCTACTATAATGCAAGCCAAACTCAACTTTGAAGTCGGTAGCGATGACTTTAGGAACTAACTTTCCATCCTTTTTAGAGAGCTGAATTATTCCATACCTTTCCAGAGTTTTAAGCGTCCTTGATAGGTTGGATTTTTTTCTGTCACTGAGCTTTTCTAGTTCGGCGAGTGACCGAGGTTTATGCTCAATAATCAGCTTTAGCAAGTTTTGGTTGTCACTACTAAG
>JBGMRO010000542.1:0-3256 GCA_048061555.1 Thiohalomonadales bacterium
GATAGCGGCCACGTAAACTTAAGTGACTATTCGCAATACGACTGGCAACAAAATTTCCGGGATCCGGTAGCCTATCATTATCGGGTTGACTCTGAACGAAGAATGAATTGTATGACTGCGACCATCGCCCAAAGACTTTATATCGATCGTCTTTTCTACCACGCCGAGTGCGCCTCAGTTTTTTCTTTCTCTGCACGCCTAAGTTTTGAAGTGCCGTTAAGCGCTGCCTCACTCGCTCGGGGCCATCGCCGCTCGTGTATAGGCGCAAATATTTTTTATACTCAAACTTCGCTCGCGGAATTTCATTGCTGCGCTCTAACGCTAGGCCCAATAACTCCCTCGCATCTTGCTGGTGTTTGTTACCCGGCATTCGAATTATTTTTCTGAGTAACTCAGCCGCACCTTTACTATCACCAAAGGTAAGGGTTTGGCGTGCCTTCGCCATCATCTCATCGATTTGTTTTTCGGATTTTTCGCCAGCTTTTAATTTCTTTTCGTTCGTTGATTTTTCTTTCGCCTTCGTGCCGCTCGTGTTACTAGTTATTTCTTTTTCTGTTTTTACTATAACTGCCAAACTTTGCAAGCTTGAGCCGGCTTGAACTTCAAAATCAACCGATTCAGAAAACCTTAGTGTCAGGTACGGACCGCCAGGGACACCTTCTTCATAGGTCACATAAATGAGCAAAGAGGCTAGACCGCTTGGTGCTGAAATATCATTTGCTTGACGTACCTCCTTATGGATTCGTTTGCCATCCCCCTCTTTCAGTTTAAGTTGAATTTGTAGTATTTCGCCTGCTTTTTGTGGAAAGTGTTTCACATAGAGCAAGGGGATTCCAAACTCGATGTCGATACGGATTGCTTGTTTGTTAGTGGTTGACAGTTTAACGTTTTGTAGCACAGTCGTTTGCGCAGCATAAGCGTCTGAAAGAGACAGTACAGATAGGCATAATGAAAACAGGGCCCAGACGCTAAGTAAGCTAAGGGATATATAGCGTGTACGCAAACCATTGTTGCGCAACTCTACCCTGCAAATTTTATGAAAAAAACACTGCATATAAAATTACTAATTGCTTTTCACTTGTTCACAATATTTGGACTATTCAATGTATTCTGTAGTATTGACTAATCCAACGATAAATAACGCAAGCAGCGAAATATTCTTAATGTCTACTCGTATATACCCCATCCCCAGCCCCCACTGTCTTACTTTATAAAGAACTTATAAAGCGTATATAAAACGCTTTGCAGAGACCGTCCTTCACACACCGGCAATACTAAACAAGTACGGTACTAAAAATCCCAACAACCGTAAAATAACGCCGAAAACTAGGAATTGAAGTTTATGTTCATACTTCGTAGACCATCTCCCTCTACGATTTTGAAATTAACTGGTTTGGTAAACTTCAAAACAACAAAGGGACCACGTGGCACATTCCCTTCAAAACGTACATCTTCAATTAAACTATCACCACGTGAACCCGATTTAATCACATGGTCAAAAATTGATATATTTTTTCTAAATCCCGCAAATGATATTGCTCGGATTCGAATTTGCACGACCTCGCCGTACGATCTCGGGTAGTGCCCTAAGTAGCGTACGGGTGTCGCAAAATGAATACCTAGATTACTACCTGTGGCGTCACTCGTAAGCATCAAATCTTCGATAAGTCCATCAGGCTTCTCTCCAAAATAAGTGAAGTAAAAATATCCTCCACCTGATAGTAACATTATCAGTAATAAATTTTTCATAGTAAATCCCGGTTATTCTATATAATACTATCATCTAGACCAACCATCTCTTATACCAATTATCACTATGAGGCGACCTTCTAATAAGAAAAACCTCTAAACACTGCGCTTTTTTCTCGGCATAGATGCTGACTATTTAATATCCATCATAACACCACTCGTGCGATGTATAACCGACATATTCCACTAGATTTAAGATGATGAATGTGGGCTAGAGACTACAAAACCAGCTTGAGGGGGGCTTTCCCCCACTTCTATGACGACAGTCGAGAAAGCTTATCATTTCTAATTGGCCTTTCGAGGGGATAAATCACTACATGAGAGAACAATCAACTAACGTATGGGCAATTTTCTCAAATTTACGCTTGCCATAAAATTGACCCTCGATATATTCGTATCTAGTCGCTATGTTTTACAGCGACATTGCCCCAATCATCTATTGTATGGCATGAAGCGCAACCTGCGCTTACGTTTTTATGTTTAGCGGGTTTTATATGACAATCGCGACAGAAACCCCGAACTTCTGCGTGATCGATAGTATTTGTCTGCCAATTCACGAAAGTCAGGTGACAAAGCATACATTGGTCGCTAGTCGCAATATGATCCGCGCTTTTTCCGTTAGTGTTGTTGCCATTATGGCAACCTGCACACCGCATGTTCGGTAGCACGCTATGGTCATAAATAACACTACTCCAATCCACTACATTGTGGCAGGCCTCGCAACTTACCGGTATACCTAAATGCCTATCTTCCGGTCCCGTTGCCAGAATGCGGTTGTGGCAACTTTCACACCGGCTCTGTACCTGGGTGTGATCCATGTAGTTAAGTATCCAGGAGCCTATTGTTGCCGAATGGCAGGCTTCACACGCATCGGATGTGATTAAATGACTAGCTGTATCCTTTCCGCGCGCATAGGTATTGTTATGACAAAATAGACAGCTACCCATAAATAATTGTGTATGGTCTACCCTAGTGACTGGAATCCATCCATTTTTGTTATGGCAAGCGTCACACTCGTTGCTACTTTCAATATGGGCAGGAGGCTTGCCCATCTCTAATTCGTTATTGTGGCAATCATAACATTGGCCATCAAGATTGATATGTTGCCGTAATCCTGCATTTTGCCCAAATACTTCCGTGGTATGACAAGTGTCACAAGGCGCCTTACTGGCAATATGATCTTGTGGCTTTCCGACTGCGATAATGTTGTTATGGCAGTAGGCACAAAGATGCGAGAGGCGTTCATATATGCCATTTTGATGACACTGCTCACAAGGTAAATTGGCGTGATTTCCAACGAGTGGAAACCCAGTATGGATATGATCAAACTGTTCAGGTTTTTCGATTTCAAGAATTTCGAGGTGTAACTCTAAATTATCTTGCGCAAACACGGCGTTGCTGTACATCGCTAGCACCGATAACCCAGCAAGGATAACGAGGGCTAACCATGACATACCCATCACGAATAGGTTTCCCTGCAAATTGCACGTCCTATTTCCTCCGTGGC
>JBGMRO010000543.1:0-3240 GCA_048061555.1 Thiohalomonadales bacterium
GCTTTGACCTGAATGGCCCATCACCGCTAGCAGCCGAGATTATTAGCGCCAAACCCTATGCCTTTCTAGACGATGCACCCGCTGAGGAACGTCGTACCCTGGCGGTAAAACAAAACCGAGTTTTTGAGCCTGATACCGCCGCACTGTTATCAAGTATTGACCCGGCTGCCATCAAGCGGGTAAAAAAAGAGTGTTGGCCAGAGCCACGCGATGCCGATGAGATGCATGACGCCCTTACCCTAATGAGTTATGCCACGGAATCGGAGGTCGAGAAATTTAGTCAGACCGTTTTAACGACACCGGCCTGGTCACAATTATTATTACAATTACTGCGCGACCAGCGTGTGACCCAAGTTAGCATCGCTAACAATTTTCGCCTATGGGTTGCGGCTGAGCGCTTGCATGATTTTATCACCCTCTATGGCGAGCAATGTTATACGCCAAGAATCAAGGCGGTGGTGGAATCTGATTCCAACTCGGAGCGGGCCACCAGCCTAGTAGAAATTGTAAGGGGGCGCTTAGAAACGGTAGGGCCTACCCGTAGCGTGGAAATTGCACAGGCCTTACAATTACCGGAACACGAAATCGGCTTGGCCTTGTTGGCACTAGAACAAGAAGGATTTGTGGTACGCGGTAAATTTACGGAAATCCAAAACGAGCAATGGTGTGAGCGCCGTCTACTAGCACGCATTCATCGATATACGCTAAACGAGCGTCGCCGGCAGTTTACGCCAATATCCGCGGCGGAGTTCATGCGATTCTTGTTTCATTGGCAACATATAGACGATCCTGGTGAATCTCCCGAGGCATTATTAAATACCTTACTGCAACTGGAGGCCTGCAATATACCGGCAAGGGCCTGGGAAAAACCTGTATTGTCGATGCGCGTGAAGAATTATATACCCGACTGGCTGGATAATCTCTGCGTTACGGGTAAAGTCAGCTGGTTGCGCTTACTCACTAACAAAGTTAGCGCTAAAGAAAATAACAAAAAAACACAAAGTCGTAGCAATACGATTGCCAGCACACCCATTGTTATTATGCCTCGAGGTGCTATAGCAACGTGGGCGAATACAGAACAACAAGCAAGCCCGCCATTAATAAATGACCCACTAAGCCTGAAGATTTTCAACATTTTACAACAGCAAGGGGCATTATTTTTTGCGGACCTAGTGGCAATATCCGGCCTGATTCGCACTCAAGTAGAGCAAGCGCTGGCCAATCTAGTGGCGCTCGGTATCATAAGTTCCGACCATTTTACTGGCCTGCGCTCGTTGACGACGCCCGCAAACCGACGCCCTAAGTTCGGCGGCCGCCTAGGTAACCCTCGCAACATCGAGGAGGCCGGTAGATGGTGGCTACTGCCCCATATACAAACCCACGCAAATAATCCTACCGCAGCTATCCATGAATCCCAAACTGTGCTGATTAATCAACGCAACGACTATATCGCACGGGTCTTGTTACGACGCTATGGCGTCATATTTCGCAAGCTATTGGATCGCGAAAATTTCGCCCCCCCGTGGCGTGATTTATTGTATTGTTACCGACGTATGGAGGCCCGCGGGGAAATTCGCGGTGGACGCTTTGTACAGGGATTCAGTGGCGAACAGTTTGCCTTGAATGAAGCAGCGCCGTTGTTGAGTAAGATCAAAAACAAACAAGACGAAAGACAGTTCATCGTTTTAAGCGCGGCCGACCCACTAAATCTCAGCGGCATTATCACACCGGGCGAACGGATCAATAGCTCAACGAAAAATCGTATTGTCTATGCGGACGGAAAACCTGTGGCTGCATTAATCAATAATGATCTACAATTTTTTGGCACTGTAGATGATAAACTCATTTGGGCAATACAAAACCAATTATTTAGCCACTCCGTAAATACCCGATTAAAACCACCTAGCCCTTCCCGCCCCCTAATACCACATTAACGTCAAGACAGAAGCTCGCACGAAACGTTTTAGCAATTAATTCAACATACCGTTAGCTTCATATCTCCAGATGCAGCCATCAGATTTCGTCATAATTGTTCTCAGCATTGTCATATTGCGTCCGTCGTCCGGCCAGATTTCTGAGTTTTAATTAGTCCTAGATTCCACAGTTTTATGAGTCACTATCAATGTAGAAATACGGAGAAAATAATGTACACACCCACAAAATCACTGCTCAAAATAGCCACCATCGCTGCCATCCCTCTAGCCTTAGTCGTTGCGTGCGCAGGATCAGGCGAAGCGAAAAATCAAAACAAAACTAGCGACAAAATGAATATTACCCAAGTAGATGGGCCAGATAAAATAACCCAGCTAAATCCATTGGAGAAAAGTACCGCTACAGTAGTTGTGCAGGATATACCGACAATACCACAGGAGACTGCATTGCTGGCAGATTTATCTAAATCACAAAAAGACATTGGCGACGAGACACCGGCTATAACACCCACCCAACATATTATGTATTTCCCTTCCGATATCGCCAAGGTAGATACGTTGGACTACGTCGCATTAAAACAGCACGCCGACTTTTTACTAGAAAACCCTAATGTCATACTCAGCGTAAATGGGCATGCCGATAGTCAAGGTAGCGAAAAGTACAATATGTCACTAAGTAAAAAACGGGCAAAAGAAGTCAGCAAAATATTGCAACAATATGGTGTTCCCGATGCCCAAGTCATACAGGTGGCACACGGTGAAATCGTTCCGGTTGAGGACATTAGTGATTGGGTCACCAATCGTCGGGTGGAACTCGAATATCGCAATCCGGTGACAGTCAGTACTCGATAGACCTAATCACTCCATAACCTAGACTCCTCCGTTGGGCCATGCAGTACTTGCATGGCCTTTTTTTGCAGATTACCATTGTTGTGGAACCGAATGAATAAGCAATTCTGGGGCTGTCATCTTGTCGTTCTGTTCCGAGAAACGAGTATAAGGTTGTCGGTTTTTGTAGTTTGCCGTGTTGTGTTTCGACATTTTTGCCTGAGAATAATATCGTGCTAATGATGCATGTGAATGCGAAAGTTGGCTCGCCGAATTTATCCAAAACTCCCATGGAAATGACTCCGCCCAAGGTGGAGATACAATATCCACAAATAGGATTTGCAATGGTTCAATAGCTTGTCGGAATGTCCGGTCGGTCAGTCTCTTATTTCTGCCTAAATCCTTAAGATAGTGATCCAGATCATTGCTCGAATGTTGCGCAAGGCGGTGTGACGGTAACGATTTTATATACGACTCTACA
>JBGMRO010000544.1:0-3235 GCA_048061555.1 Thiohalomonadales bacterium
AAAAATTTAAGTTATGCGCTAGGATATCAGTTTGGAGAAAAATTATTACTGTCGGTAGCTGAAAAACTCAAAAGTATTTTTGATGACGATGAGATAATAGCAAAATACAGTGATCATGATTTTGCGCTAATATTACCCCAAATTCCATTACGAAGTGCCCGAGTGCGCGCAGACAGTATCATTGAAATTTTCGAAAACCCGTTAAATATCTCAGATTTAAGAATAGAAGTTGAAGTTTGTATAGGATTAACTGAATATCCAAGGCACGGCAGTGATGCAAATACAATATTACAATGCGCTGATATTGCGATGCACAAATCACGAAAAATGAATAGTACAATTGAATTCTACGATAAATACTTTTTTAAAGAGACAACTAAAAAAATAAAACTCGCTACAGAACTACACAGAGCATTAGTAACTGATGAATTATCAATCGTATATCAACCCAAGGTTGACATAAGTAAAAATACTGTCGTTGGTGTGGAAGCATTAATGCGTTGGTTACATCCAAAAGAAGGTTTTATTTCTCCTGAAATATTTATTGAAGTTGCAGAGCAAAGTCGATTAATTAAAGAAATAACGATTTGGGTTTTAAATAAAACCTTAAAAGATTATAAGCATTTGTCAAAGGCATCACCGAATATTCAACTCTCGATTAATATAACAGCCAAAGATTTAACGTCAGAAACTTTCCCCGAAATTGTAGCAGGTTTATTAGCAGCATGGAAAATACCGGCTAATATATTAATACTGGAAATAACTGAAAATGCGTTAATTGCAGATACTGAACAAGTATTATCAATAATGTCACGTTTAAGCAATATTGGAGTTAATTTATCAATTGATGATTTTGGTACAGGTTATTCATCGTTAAATTACTTACGGCAATTAAATGTTAATGAGTTAAAAATAGATAAATCATTTGTAATGAATATGACAGAAGACGAAAACGACAGGATTATAGTTCGAGCCGTAACAAGTTTAGCGCATGATTTAAACTTAAAAGTAACAGCAGAAGGTGTTGAAAGTAAAGAAATATTAGAAGAATTAAAAAGTTACAAATGTGATATTGCTCAAGGGTATTATTTAAGTAAACCTGTTTATCTGGAAGAAATAATTGAGTGGATAAAAAGTTATTCTTGAATATTTGTAGTAATGTCATTACCAAGGGAAACTGTCGGACTAATTACCGAGCGACTTTGTCGCAGCATAGCAAAGTTAAGCGAGCAACAATAGTGACTTTGAACTCTGAGCGCACTAGTATTCATGCTTTTTTTCAACCACACATACCTGACAACCTTATAATTAAGTTTAGATATAAACAGACGATGGAATGCATCATTAGTCAAATGAAGACATACGAGAACTTATGGTTAATGACCCATAGCGGACACTCAAGAAGGCTCTCCAGACGCCGGTTCAACTTACATTTGAGGAGCGGAGCTTAATCATTTCTAGAACGATTATGCCTAAATAGTTTGATAAAACGGAGTGTAAATATCAGTGAACATATGTTTTTGGCGAAGTTGGAAGCTGCCATCAACAATGCGAGCATTCTTAATTCGATCTATTCGGAACACTCGGGATGACAACCGAAGGTGATCCCAAGCTATGATATACCATATTGGCCAATTCAGTAGTATATACTGCGCTTCAATCACTCGAAGGGTTCGCTCCCTTGCCTCGGATTGATATTCGATCTCCAAGCAATTCCGTCGTAAAAATGATTCCGCTATGCTCTCGGAAATTCGCTGTGGCGGTGTCGTGTAATGAGATACTACATTTGCTTTCGCATTGTCGCCAATCATTATACGTTTACGGATATTGTTGACTGCGCTCCGCTGCTTTTGAGGGAAGGCTTGGAAAAGCTTCTGCTTGATAGCTTTCAGATTGCTAGTTAGTAGTGGTGATTGCAGGGACTCCATAATCGCTAACGAGAGTATCAATTCAACTACCTCCTGATGGTTTAAATTCAGGCGCTCTATTCCCCACCTGCCATTCAAACGAATGCCTCCCCCACGCCCCCTGTCCGACTCAATTGGATAACCGGCATGCCTTAGCTCTGCCAGTTCACGCATCAACGTACGCTGGCTAATACCCAGATGCTCGCGTAAGTCTGAGGTCTTCCAGTGCTCCTCAGATCGAAGCAGGCCGATGAGACGGTTACGCCGCTCAGCACGTTGTTCAAAGCTGGTTTTTATCATTAATTTAATATGCCATATAGCGGCATAAATTACCATATACTTCAAACCAGTGGGAATATTCCACCCTAAATGGAACTAGCCCATAGCAATCAATGCATCTTTCAACTTCGCCATATGGCTACGAGGAACTCTAAACATGAAGCACTACTACAATCCAATGAGCAGGGCGGTCACCACTGACTGGATGCTCAAAGAACTCGATGCTCAACACGAACAAATCATCATCGACTTTACAACTGACGAGAATAATTTGCCGGACTTTCGGAAAATCAATCCGATGGGTAAGGTGCCTGCACTTGTGGATGGTGGAACAGTGGTTACGGAAGTGGCTGCCATCTGTGCATACCTCGCTGACAAGTTTCCGGAAAAGAGGCTTGCACCTGAAATAGGCTCTGTTGACCGTGCGACTTATTATCGCTATCTGTTTCTCGCAGGTAACACAATTGAGCCAGCATTCTCACTCACAGCTTTTGGAGTAGAGCTCCCCGAGCCCAAGTCGGCTGGATGGGGGGACATGCCTCGCGTATTGGCAACTGTAGAAGCAATGACTCCCGAAACTGGTTGGGCGCTTGGCGAGCAATTCACCGCTGCCGACATAGTTTTTGGCGGTCTGCTGGACTTCTCAATGATCTTTAATTGGATCGATGCATCGCCCAAGGTTGCTGCCTATGTAGCGCGTATCCGGCAACGGCCGTCTTATCGAGAGACCCATGGAGCATTCATCGAAATGGCTGGAGAAGAATAGTAACTATTCTCAGATAACATTGCATGTAAATTGCTTCGCCTGAAAAGATGTGCCCATAACTTAGCAACTTAAAGGTGGGCTAAATAAATTTGCTAGGCCATGTACTACGAGTGCTGATGTCCGCTATTGAGCCATAGCTGTCATACATTTTTTAAGGCCTTTACTAGAAGTTCACGCTTGTTTTGAGAGTTTTGATCCTGACGAATCAAATCACGTACATAGTCACTGGCATTGCTATACAAACCGCTCTCAACCTGATCTTCGACCCAGACCTTCATTGGAT
>JBGMRO010000545.1:0-3231 GCA_048061555.1 Thiohalomonadales bacterium
TTTGGAAACAAAACACTAAACAATACACTGGCCACCATAAAAAATAGAAATACACCTTGGTAAAAAGCACCATAGATACCGGCCTGATCAATACTCCCAAAAATACTGATTACGATAACATCAACCCTAAATAATGCCAGACTCAATAGTACCAGGATAAGAAAAGATGAACCGGACGCAACGACCGTATTAAATGGCGGCGATTCTCCTTCATGAGCTGGGATAAAGTTAGTCGTTTTCCGCAAATAGAACAAGACGAATAATAGGGTCATGCCAAAATAGACTAAGGCAACATACAATAATTTGTTGTGGTTTAAATAAGGCAGCCACACGAATAGCGATAGTACGCCAACAAACATGGCGATTCGATATTTGGAAAAAATATCGAGACGTTGATTGATTTGTAAGACACTGGTCATAACTGTATGAAAATGGTCTATCAACGGTACCCCCAGTATTGCAACCACCAAGACTAGCCCCCAATATCCCTGCGCATAGGGTCCAAGATCAGTCGTATTATAGTAAACCGCCGATAAAATTATCCAGAGCAGCAAACTTAGTAGTATTTTAATGCGGAAAACCAAGCTCACATAATGGCGAATTATATTGGGATTTCGTGCACCATCTCGAGTCAGCGCAAGACTGATACCCAGATCGGTGAAAGGCGCTGCCAGGGTTGCCGCGCTTAACATCAAGACGAATAGACCGTAACCTTCAGGACCCAATTCCCGCATAAGAATTAGGGTGCATAGAATCCAAATCAGCTTAGTAATTAGGTTCGATGAACTGAGCCAATAGACATTCGCTAGTATCGACTTACCTTTTTTCATCAATTCAACCCCAAACGCCGGGTAAATTCAGATTAGTCATTTTAAAACGAATTCTATTTCCGATCGACACACAGCTTATGAAATTTTTTGCGCAGCGATACGATGATTTAAAAATAAGTCTGACACCACTGAGATAACCCGCTCCACATCTACCTTTGTCATGGCCGCAGAAAGCGGTAAACTAACGGTTTGTTGTCCAATATTGGCTGCGTTTGGAAAATCACCCAATTTCCAGTGATAGGTATCTCGATAGTATTCATGCTCCGGTATACTCAGATAATGCACCCCAATACCAATGCCCTGCTCAGTCATCAGACTCAAAAAATCATCTCTGCCGATAGTAGCCTGAACGTTTCCTATCCGCAGGGTATATAGATGGTATGCATGTCTCGTATCCACAGCGGGTTCCGTAGGACAGTCTACCGGTAATTCCGTAAACGCCTGCTGATAACGCTGCCATATTTCCTGCCTACGCAACCAATTTTCTTCAATACGGGCCAGTTGATGAATTCCAAGGGCGGCCTGAATATCCATCATATTGTATTTAAAACCGGGACTGACCACCTGGTAATGACGATAGCCTTCATCACCAAAACGATGCCAGGCATCTTTACTCATACCATGTAACGACAATACCTTGATTCTGCTGATATGCTCTTCTCGCTTGGCAACCACCATTCCGCCTTCGCCAGTCACGACATTCTTGGTGACATAAAAACTAAAACAACCAAAGTCGCCGAAGTTCCCCGCCTTAATGCCCGCAAATTCAGTCTCTATGGCATGCGCACAGTCCTCTATTACCAGCAATTCGTGGCGACGGGCGATATCCATGATTTGATCCATCTCACAAGGTCGGCCTGCCATATGTACGGGTACTATCGCACGTGTCTTGGCGGTGATACGGGATTCGATATCTTTTGGCGAGATATTCATTGTTTTTGCATCGACATCAGCAAGTACTGGCGTCGCGCCACTGTGGATAATGGCGTTGACCGTGGCGCAGAATGTTAACGCACTGGTAATGACTTCGTCACCGGGTCCGATCCCGGCCGCTATCATGCTAGTGTGCAAGGCTGCGGTACATGAATTTAGAGCAGCGACTTGGTTAGCCTCTACCGATTTGTAGTTGGCAAAATCTGCCTCAAAACGGGCGACCTTTGGCCCAGTTCCAAGCCAACCCGATTTCAGGCTCGCCACGACTTCGTCGATTTCGGCGTCCTTAATGGACGGCGCGCCAAATACCAGGAATTTCTCGGCTGCTGCCTTAGGTTCATCGCTCACAGTTACACCCTTCTATCCGATTACTTTCTCGACCATAAGTATAGATGATGATCAATTAAATTTTTTTAGCGACGTTATCAATTTACACTTGCGTCAAGAGATTAGAGGACATAAAACAACATTTCACCTCAACTTTATCTATAGTCAACCGATAGTTAGTGGTATACCCGTGGTAGGGCATTTTTAGGAAAACTATGCTCTGGACTTAACTATCATAAGCTATTGATTTGTTTTGCTTAACGAAATACTCCCCGAGTAGCTTCAGGGATGTATTTGATATACATTATAGGACTACCGCGCAGAAAATATGGCTTCAAATCAAGCAATAATGCGCAAATTTTAAACAAATCGTCGATATATGACGGTTAACATCGTACAATTTCACTGAATTACATAAATGGCGACACCGACATCACAAATGAAATTAAGCGGCCTACCGCGCACGCTGGTGCTTGATGGCCATCTTAAGGAGGCCGATGCCGTCAAGGCGGTAGAACAGGCCCAGAAAAAACGTGTCTCCATCGTAACGTATCTGGTTGAACAAAAACTGGTCAATGCGCGCTTGATCGCCACCGTCGCCTCGGTCGAATTTGGCATCCCGCTGTTTGATATCGACGCGGTCGAATTTGACCCCGACGTGACCCGCTTGGTCGATGAAAAGCTGATACGCAAACACAATGGCTTGCCGCTATTTAAACGAGGCACGCGTCTGTATATCGCGGTCTCAGACCCAACCAACCTGGTCGCCCTAGACGAGATTAAGTTTCATGCCGGGCTCGGCACCGATGCGATTCTGGTTGAAGAAAACAAACTCAAGCTGGCTATCGAGAAGGCCACCTCGGCCTCCGATACCAGCATGGACGACCTCGATGCCGACTTGGACGATCTGGATATCGGTAATGATGAACCCGCGCAGGATACCGGTACTGATGGCGATGTCGATGACGCGCCCGTGGTACGTTTTGTCAATAAGGTCTTGCTCGATGCGATTAATTCAGGCGCCTCTGATGTACACTTTGAACCCTATGAAAAATACTACCGGGTACGTGTGCGTCGTGATGGCATCTTATACGAGATCGCCACACCGCCAATCGCGCTGGCACTGAGATTATCCGCACGC
>JBGMRO010000546.1:0-1528 GCA_048061555.1 Thiohalomonadales bacterium
TCTCCTGTATCACGCCACGATAGAGATAGCGACCAAGATAAGTCAAGGCTTTGTCACCAGCGCCAACGGATTTGCAGTTCACCACCCATTTCACAGGGTAGTAGCCAGGCAACTCGAATCCCGCTTTAGTCACAGCGTCAAGCATTTTGGCGCGAAAGACGTCGGCCAATGCCTGGTGATTAAATAGGTAACTATTTTTCGATTTTTTCTTAGCTTTAGTGCGCCAAAGTTTTTTCGTGGCATCGATGGCGGCTGCGGGTATGACGAAATGCACGTGAGGATGAAAATCCAGACAGCGAGAATGCGTGTGTAAAACACTAATAGCACCTGGCGTTCCCTGGAGTTGTTTGTCGTTTTCAGAAAAGGTCCGCAGTGTATCCCAACCACATTGAATCATCATGGAATAAAGATCACGCTGATGCTGCCATACTAACGACCTGAATTGGGCGGGCAGTGTAAAAGTCACTAAGAAATACTCAGCGGGCACACGTTTTTTAAGTTGACGTTCTAGCCATTGCTGACTCTCATGAGCTTGGCAGTGCGGACAATTGCGATGTCCACACGAATGTGGCATATAAGTCTGGTGTTCACACTCGCCGCATTGAGCTAACATGCGAAGACTATACTTAGAACGACAGATTTTCATGACGCCGAGAGCTTTACGAATTGAGGGTAAAATTTGATTATCATATTGCGCTAAAAATTCTTTGTCGAACTGTTGGATGATGGAAGAGAATAGGATCATTTGACCTTCCCCCAATCAAGGGAAAAACCATTCATCAGATCGTTGATCAAGGTCTTTGCATTGTGGTTTGTAGTCGAGGTCAGATGGGTATACTTAGCTGTGGTTAAGATGCTTCGATGGCCAAGAATCTTCTGGACCTCAAGCAGGTCAACACCGGCTTCAATCAGATGCGTGGCAAAACTGTGTCTCAAGCAGTGTGGTGTAATGTTTTTTTTATCCCACAGTCTTGAACGACCTGACGCATGGCAATCTGGATACCGCCGCGATCAAGAGGTGTGTTAGCTGTACGAGAACCTTTTAGACCGGCTTTACGATTGGGGAACAGCAAAACAGGGTTACGATGCACCAACCAGAAGCGACGTAATATATCCACGGTGACATCGGGTAACGGCACGAATCTGTCTTTGTTTCCCTTTGCATCGCGAACGTGTACACGTTGACGTCCGGCATCAATGTCACCTACTTGTAATCGCAACCCTTCGCCGAGGCGTAAACCCAGGCTATAAAGTGTAAAATAGAAGACCCGGTAACTGAGTCTATGGGTTGTTCTGAATAGCGCTGCGGCTTCATCAATGGTGACAATATCGGGCAATCGTGTAGCTTTTGGCGGGTTGATTAGATCAATATTCGTCCAAGGTTTACGTAGCACATGTTTATAGAAAAAATTAAGCCCATACAGATCGAGCTTAACCGTGCTCCAGGAGTGAGAGGTCAACAGGTCTGAGAAGTAGTGGGTTAGCTGTTTCTCGGTCAGTTTATTAATGTTAAACTCAAAATACTGGC
>JBGMRO010000546.1:1628-3218 GCA_048061555.1 Thiohalomonadales bacterium
TAGTGGGTTAGCTGTTTCTCGGTCAGTTTATTAATGTTAAACTCAAAATACTGGCCCATTCGACGAATGGCGCGTGAATAAGCGTCAATCGTTTTGGGTTGTAGCCCTTTAAGCTTTAGGTGGCGCAGGTGTGTGTTGTAATTCCGCTTGAAATTTGACTTGGGTGATGTTGTCATAGCATTGTAACCTCATGGTTCGTGGAAGAATAATCCCTCTGCGTGAGGGAATGAGGTTACATTTTATAGGATATCGGTCGTCGGTGTTTTTTCTCCGCGATAGCGGCTTCGTCCAACAAATAAGAGAGCTCCGAGCGCGCAAAGCACACGTTGAATCACCCATACTCAGGTTTTTGTGTAAGGAATTCAAATATTATGTCTTGAAAAATTGGCGTGTTTCAAATATCTCCGGCGCCAGTTGTTGGCCATTTATTTTAATTCGTCGCTTCAGCATAATGTCGAATAATATGGGATTGTATTTTCTAACCTCCGAGAGTGTTTCTGCTTCTTGTTTTGGTAAATATCCCCAGCGTACAAAATTTTCTGGTGATACAATGGGTATGACTCCGGGGAGTGGGTAGTCTGAGCCGTATAACAAGCGATGATGCCAGTCTTTCCTAGTCACGATGGTTTCAATCATTTCTCGACTGCGATTAACTTGTGTTATCGCAGAGATATCACCAAATAACCTTGATTCATATTTTTTTTCAGCAAGCAGGCGCGCAAACAATTCCAGATTCGGAACTAAAGCGGCACTTTTCCCTTTGTCCAAATCAACGCTCTCTCCAAGTGTTGCGCAATGGGCAAAAATTACGCGTACACCATGATCCAACGCACGTCTGAATAGCAAAGGGCTGTCGTTGTTGGTTCCTTCTGGGACAATAACAGCATATTCGGCCCCTACATGGGTTAATAGGGGTAGATTATATTTAACCAGGGCCTCGTAAAACGGGTCACATAACTCGCTGGATGGGTCAATGCCCATTGCGGCTGGCAACCACTTAACCGCGCGAGCATTATGTTTTACAGCAGAGTGTAATGCCTCTACACTGTCTTCACGGTAAGGGTGAATCGAGGCAATCCATTCGAACTGCTGTGGGAACAGGTTAGCCAGGCCACTAGCATAATGATTGGGAGTGTAGAACGTACTGTAGTCCTTTATTACGTTGCCATTTTCATCATGGTAATAGTCAAATGCCAATAACATAAAACGAAATCCTGTTGGCATTTCTGCTTGCAATTGTTGCAAGCGCTTCACATAGGCAAGATCCATGGTTTCCGACCCCACGGGCAAGGCGCAGGCTCCATTGATATAGAACTTGAACATAGTATAGAGTATCTGGTGAATCATGGATTGCATTTTTGGGTTAATCCAAGTTTTGGATTCGCTGTCACCAAGACCAACCAGGTGTGCATGGCAATCCCAAACCTGGCTGGTATCCAGGCCTTCCCATGTTGACTGAACAAGTTCGTGATCGCGTAAAGCCTTTGGTAAACCAGATTTGTAACAGGGATTGCTGAATCCCTGGTAAGGTATATATTGGCAACCGCTGAGGCCCAGGCCCAGTGATCCCAGCGCGCTGCTAATAAACTG
>JBGMRO010000547.1:0-3217 GCA_048061555.1 Thiohalomonadales bacterium
GCATGGGGGTGGTCTATAAGGCCTTGGATATACGTCTAGAGCGCTACCTGGCACTAAAATTTCTGCCACACAATCTCACTACTGATGCACGCGCAAAAAAACGCCTGATTCGAGAGGCAAAGGCTGCATCGGCGATAAGCCACCGGCATTTATGTACCGTTTTTGATATTGAAGAAACTCCGGACGGGCAGATCTATATTGCCATGGCGTATTATAGTGGTAAAAATTTGGAAAGTTTTATGGCGGATGGTCCCTTAGCACTAGACCAGGCGATTGCTGCAGGGCAACAAATCGCGAGCGGGCTCGTAGCTGCACACGAAAAATCTATCATACATCGGGACATAAAACCCGCCAATCTCATTTTTAGCCACAATCAAAACATTAAGATCCTCGATTTCGGCATCGCCAAATTTGCAGATATGCAAAATACAGACACCGGTATACAAGGCGGTACTGTCGCTTATATGTCGCCAGAGCATATACGGGGTGAGAAGGTGGATCATAGAACCGATATATGGTCTACCGCGATAATATTGTTTGAGATGATTACTGGTAAAAAGCCTTTTTATGGAGATAGCCTCCCCGAGACGATGCATCGTGTTCTAAACGACCCAACACCTAGATTATCGAAGTATGTGAAAAAGGTCCCACCCTTGCTTGATGAGCTAATCAATAAGGCACTTTCAAAAGACATAAAAGAACGCTTCCAAACAATGCCGCAATTTCTCCATGACTTGAAAAAAATTGCGAAAGAACTCGATATTCATGGCCCAGAATCGGTAGAATTCGCAACGCCGCCTTCGGTAAAGTACAAAAAGACAGAAGATTCCCTGGTTGCACCTGCGCATACCGCACATACAAACTCGTCCGAAAATCAGGCACCCGTAAATATCGCAATCAGTTTAGCAAACTACGATACGCTCAATAACAGCCTGGACTCTGGCGTTTTTCAGCAATTTGTCGGGCTCTATTTACGCGGTATTAAACAACGTATATATAAGCACAATGGCAATATCAAGACATTAATTGGTGATACCATCATTTGTGAAATAAACGATGCTGACGCACTCGCGGAGACGGCACGACTAGCAGTAATAAGCGCAAATGATATTCACAAATATGTGCAAGATATATCGACGACATTTAACATAGACCTACATTGCTTCATGCTCATCTCGCAGAAGACCGATTCTGAGGTAGATCTGCTAACCTGTGTAAATCAACTTAAATCAATAGCAAGTGCAACCGATATATTTACCTCGGACATGGTGTATCAGGCAATTTGTTCTGAATATTCCGGACTAGCCATCGATAACAAGGGAAAGTCCACCGATGAAAATAGCAGCCTGGATCAAGACAAGACCCAATTGTGGAAAATTCGAGACAAATCGCTTAGCCCTGCGGATGAAACTATAATTAATAACAATCTTGTTCCGTTTGCATCCGCGGAACCCACACAAACAAAGGCAGGCCTGACCAAAACAGTGGCGGATATGCCCGACAATAACCCGTCATTTGCGGCAAGTATTGTTTCAAAAAAAGACCAGCCTGAATCAGACATTAGTGCAAACAAGCGCATTCCGCATTCATCTATCGCACATGATACGGTATCTGATCCTGCGACGATGGCTGCTGCGGAGCCAGAAACTGAATTTGAACTGGAGAGTAAAATAACCCTAGAATCCGGTTTACATGACATCGACGAAAAGCTTTCATGCGATTCCTGGGCCTCACTAGAATCGATAGAGCCACCAGAACTAAGCAAGAATGAAATAGACGCCCCCCCAGTTATTACCTCTGATGCACATCTCAGCGATTATGCCTGTGATTATATTTCCGCCGCATCGTTCGTAGGTAGAGAACGCTTTCTACAAGATATAGAAGAAATATTTGCAAACTGTCTCGATAAAAAAACCAGCCACTTTATTCACATCAGCGGTACACACGGGGTCGGTAAAACTCGAATGCTGATGGAACTAAAATCCATGGCCACACAGCTCGGATTTGACTGTCACCATCAGGTGAACGTGGAATATGGCGCTGATGAAGGTCTACAATTATTCGGCAAAATGAGTAAAAGCATACTCAAGGAAAGCTTCGGACGAGAAATTAATGCCGAATTAAATTTGCTAGAATTGGCTATCTCAGCAGGCTTTGTCACTGAGGATTTACAGGTTTATCTTTATGATTTACTCGGACTAACACCTAATAAAAGCCTATCTGCGAAAAATTTTTCTTGCGATTATAAACAATGGGTTTCACAAAGAGACCAGACCCTTGTTGGGTTGATAGCTACAGCAGCCGCTAAAAAACCACTGGCGATATTAATCGACGATCTGCATTGGGTCGATAATACAAGCTTGACGTCATTCATAAAACTGGTCACAAACTCAGCGAAAAATCCGGTTCTTTTTATTACGACGAGTCATCGAAGCTCTTCAAGAGTCGTTGCACTCGTCAATCAGCATCTGTCACTCGATCAATTTACACTATTGGAATTGGCGGCCTTAAACGAACAACAGGCCAATCAGCTGGCCCTGCTTCAAGAGGATTTACCCCCTCACGTGTTACCGGTATTATTGCGTGAGGCTAAGGGCATGCCACTAAAAATCACCCTGCTAGCTCGTTATTTTCAACGTAGTGGCCGCACGCCCTTCCCACCTTCGGTTGATGAGTTAGTCTCATTGTACCTATCTACATTCGCTGACGAGGACATTAAAGCGGTATGGGCCGCGTCTGTTATTGGGGGTGTTTTCTCGCAATCTTGCCTGCGCTATTTAATGCAGAATCAGGATTATGACTGCCAACACCTCGTTGACATCGGGTTCGCATCTAATTACGAAAAATTATTTGTGTTTGCCCAACCACTCGTCTATCGAGCGATATACGATTCTATGGAGGAAGAAACTAAGAACGATCTACACCTGCAAGCCGCAGAGTGGTATGCCTATGTCGATATTGCGATACAGGCAGAACACCTACACCGCGCCAAGAGCAATCAGGCGGCGGAAGTCTACCTACAGGCGGCAAGCCATTTGTATGATATTTTTCATCTCGAGCGCGCACGAAAATATACAAAACTAGGTCTACAGGCCGACGCAGAAATACGGGAGGATAACATACAACACGGTAATTTGATTCCAAACGAAAGCGAATATATCAAGGAGCAATTGGAACAGCTACTCGAAAATATTAATCGACTGCGCAATACATAGTA
>JBGMRO010000548.1:0-3216 GCA_048061555.1 Thiohalomonadales bacterium
GAACTATAGATTGAGCGCATTATCATATTAAATTCAGACATAGCCTGAGTCCGACCGAGGTCAGAAATGCATAGACGTACCGACCCCCGGAAAGACTCACCGGCATATAGATCCAGCCACTGATAAAATAGCGAGACCGCTTTGCTTAGATCCCTGTCTTGACAGGCCTGCTCAAATTTTCTATGTAGATCCCTTTCCGATAACACCGCCGTTTTTTCCGGCCTTTTAGCCTTGAGATAACGAAGGATCTTGTGTACGACTATCCAGATTCCCAACAATAGTATTATCACAGACGTAAATTTAATTAGTAATGACCGCACATCGATACTTTCGTTCTCATTCGAGCGCGCAACGTCCCCCGCTGCATCCTTAGTCGAAAGTGGACCCACCACACGTAAAGGTATCGCTGCAAGTTCAACAACTTCAAGTGCCCCAGATTCAAGATTCCACCAATAATATGTCAGTGGTGGTAACCGATAATCACCGGCTTTTTCAAAAACATAGGTCAGGGACTCGGTACGCTCGGCCAGATACTCACCACGATTGACTTTATCGGCAACGACGGGAGATTTTTTATAGATGGCGATACCCGGTATATCTTCTGCTTCGACTTCTGGTAACATCATAGCGGGTAAATCGTCAGCCGACAGTTGAATGGTTCGAATCAAGGCATCACCCGGTTTGAGTTCTTCGAAAGGTCGATTAAAGCTCGATTTAATCTCAAAACGTGTCGACGCAATCCAATTATTTATTTCTTTCAATTTCGTTGGAATACTTGCAACAAAACTCATAGGCTTGGTATACACTCGCCCGGTAATGGCCTGCAGATTTTCACCGGCGATGGAGAGAATCACAGGGATGGCTGGGACAACAAACTCACCATCGCGTTGTGGATACACCACTAGGGTCCATTGCTGTATCGTCCAGCTTTTTCCATTTTGATTACGCGTAGAATTTAGGGCAAAGTTGTCACGCTGCAGTACAATGGCATCTTCAATCTCAAATTGACCAAATCGGACTCCGCGGCTAAACCATCTATCCGTAGCAATTTCTATGTGTAACTTAACTTGTTGTTTGGCGGTAATGTCTTGCTTTGGCTCGATCCAGGCCTTTATTCTTAGTTTATCGGCCCGTTGAAGTTCAGACAACGTATCCGCAGAAACAGCGGCGTGAACGAACAGGAACAAAGCGCCAAGGGCCAAGGGGATTACTCGCATACTCATGCCTTTACTTCCCATGTATTTATGGTTTAAAAATTTTTTAGTGCAACGGTTTTATTGCTTAATCCTTCAACCGTTGAACGCTCGATCCGTTGAACCATTGAAAGTTCTTCACTGACCTTTTTCTAACTGCATATAAAATTTAATACTCAGAAACCGTGATGGGTCGCGCTGAACCTGTCGCATCCAAATATCATTCATTTTCTCATCAAGAATCACATCATCGGCCGTCAGTTGCTTAGGCGTCTCTTTAGGCCCGAAGCTTTTTCTTTCCGCGCCTTCCGCCGTTTGAGGTTCGTCTTCACCGAGTTCTTTACTGGACTCTCCCATTTCTGCACGCTGGGCCTCGCTCATTTGATTAATTTCATCGATGATTGCCTGTATTTTCGCCTTGTTTTTGAGTGCACCTGGGTGCTCAGGCAGCATTTTTAGCACAATATCATAAGTCTTTACGGCCAACACATAATAGCGACCTTGCGCATAGGCATTAGCAAGATTGAAAAATCCGTCAACCGTTTCAATGCGGGAAAACATTTCTATCGCGGCCTTGAAGTTTTCGTCCCTATAGTAGGCGATTCCCTTCCAGTTGATATCCTGAAACCGTCCCGCAGCGGTTTTATAGTCACCCTTTTCAAGATAATATCTGCCCTGCTGATCGTCGGTAAGCCAGAGATCCATAAACCGCCATTGTCCAAATACAGATTCATTAGCGTACACCGGAGCCGGAATAGATATAGCCGAAAAAGTCAGCAACAATAAACACCAATGCAAGGTCCAGCCTTTGCGAAACCATAACAACAGGATAAATAACATCGGAAACAAGACATAATACCCCGCATCCACCCAGGGCCTACTGCCATCATCGACAATCACCAGATGATTATTGATGCGACGATTTATCCGTATCACATCGTCTTTATCCAGGCTCAGCGCTTGATAAAAACCGCCAGCAAGGCTGGCTAATTGCCTCAATTCACCGCTCTCGAGTGGAATCAGGGTGCTTTTTCCATCTTCCGTATTTACCGCCGTTTCAGTGCCGATGCCAAATACCAACAATTGATGAGGATTACTGGCAAAATACTGCTCAAACTCCGGCTTAGTCTGGGGACTGATACCGTCGCTGATAACAAGTATGGTTCCTGGTACCGGAGAATCTTGTAACATTTGATCAGCGATGGCTAAGGCCTTTTCGGGAAACTTACCCTTACGTGGCATCATGTCGACCACAATCGCATTGAGAAAGTTATTGACCACATCCACATCGTTAGTCAGTGGGATGACGCTGTGAGCGGTACCTGCATACACCACCAGACCCACCCGGCCACCGGGACGTAACAATATGAGATCATGTATTTTTTGCTTAGCTCGCTCTAATCTTGATGGCTGGATATCCTGCTGCTGCATGGAGGATGAAACATCCAGTATAATCACCAATGCTGCGATATCTTCCGAGAACGGTGAGGGTTGCTGTTGCCAACTCGGTCCAGCCAAACTCAATACGCCTAATATGACCATAAGCATACTGACGCTAACTGGGTTAAACCAGCTCACTCTACCTTGTCGTACTAACATGACTTTTAAAAGATGGGGGGCGATACTATTCTGCCATTTAGCCAAGGGATCGCGCTTAAGCCATAAGAGTCGTAATGTGATTAATAACGGAATTAAGACCAATAGCCACCAGGGTCGTAAAAAATGAAAATAGCTAAACTGCCCTAGGTTGAGCGACACAAACTCAGCCATGGTCAGTCTGCCTTGTACTAAGCCTCTTAACTCGGCCCCGTTCTCGCCATGTCATCGCGAGGAAAAATACGGTAAAACCCACTATGATTATTGCCAACGGATAATGAAATAATGACTGACGCGGCCGAAAGCTTAAAGTCTCATAATCTTCGGGTTCCAGCCTCGAAATGTCTTTATAGGCATTTTGCAATTGTTGCCTATCCAATGCCTGGTAATAACCACCTCCCGTAATGTCGGCTATGGCTTGCATAAC
>JBGMRO010000549.1:0-3192 GCA_048061555.1 Thiohalomonadales bacterium
TTATCGGTGATCTAAATGATGCCAACCTGTTATACAAAATTGTTCAAAAGGTTCGAAACACAGATTTAAGCCCCAAGGCTATCTCTAACCATGAAATGGGCTTGGTGTTTGAAGAACTCATTCGTCGTTTTGCTGAAAGCTCTAATGATACCGCCGGTGAACATTTTACTCCACGCGATATTGTGCGCCTGACAACCTCACTGGTATTTTTAGAAGATGATGACGCCCTGACCGGTGAGGGTATTATCCGTACCATTTATGATCCCACTGCAGGAACAGGGGGCTTTCTATCATCAAGTATGGAATACGTGCACGAGTTAAATTCACAGGCGGTGATAAAATCCTTTGGGCAAGAATTAAACCCAGAGTCTTATGCCATCTGTAAAGCCGATATGCTCATTAAAGGGCAAGACGTGAGTAATATTAAATTGGGTAATACCTTATCCAATGACCAACTCTATGCGGATAAATTCGACTACATGCTATCCAACCCCCCCTTTGGTGTCGATTGGAAAAAGATTGAATCCGATATTAAAGATGAACACAGCCTCAAAGGTTTCGATGGTCGGTTTGGTGCAGGTTTACCCAGAGTATCAGACGGTTCATTATTATTTTTGATGCACTTAATTAGTAAACTACGCGATGCTTCTGATGGTGACGTGCAGGGATGCACTAATGTCGCGGGAGGCAGGACGCCGGGAGCGACTGGTGCACGTATTGGCATCATCTTAAATGGTTCACCGTTGTTTACGGGTGGAGCCGGATCAGGTGAATCTGAAATACGCCGTTATATACTAGAAACCGATTTACTCGAAGCCATTATTGCCTTACCGACCGATATGTTTTATAACACCGGCATTGCCACCTATGTTTGGGTGCTATCCAATAAAAAAGCCAAACAGCGTAAAGGCAAAGTGCAACTCATTAACGGCGTACACCTCTACGGCAAAATGCGTAAATCATTAGGCTCAAAACGAAACCAAATGGACGAAAGTGATATTGCGATTATTACACGCAGCTTTGGTGCCTTTGAAGTGGTTGATGCGCGCCCCCTGTCTGAACTTGGCCTAAATAAACCTACAGAACAAAAAAGTAATCGAGGTCGTCAATCGGCCAACCCTAAAGTAGAAGCACCAAAAACTTTCGCCAGCAAAATATTTAGTAATCATGAATTTGGTTATCGCCGAATCACTATCGAACGTCCATTAAGAGAATCCTACCAATTTAGTGATGAACGTATTGAAGAATGCCGTTATGCAGCCAAGCCCTTAAACGCAGCAATGAAATGGATCTACCAACACTATTCAGACCAGGCGACAAACAAGTGGAACGATAAGGACGATTGCCCACACTACGGCAACTTACACGATCACCAAGATGCCATTCGCAAACACCTAAAAACACACTTCAGCGAATTAAAAGAAGCAAAAATTAAAGACCTGTTAAATCCCCAAATATGGTTAGAGCAAAAAACCATCCTGCTTAAAGCCACGCAACTGCAACAGGTAATCGGCAAACAACAACACAATGATATGAATGAGTATGATGATGCTCTTAAAGCCGCCTGCAAAAAACAAAATATCAGCTTAGATACAAAAGAGAAAAAACAAATCACCACCGCAGTGAGTTGGAAAAACCCCGAAGCAGAAAAAGTCATAAAGAAAATACATACCGGTAAAGCCAAGCCGCTTTATGGTTTGTTTGAAGTGAAAAGCAAGGTAGTAGAATACAAACCCGATGGCGACTTACGAGACAATGAAAACGTAGCACTTGATCCATCACAAACGGTTAACGACATTAATGAAGCTTACTTCAAAAAAGAAGTGTTACCCCATGTGCCCGATGCCTGGATAGACGCCAATAAAAAAGATGCTAAAGATCAAGAGATTGGTATTGTGGGTTATGAAATTCCGTTTAACCGGCATTTTTATGTGTATCAACCGCCAAGGGATTTAGTGGAGATAGATGCGGATTTGGATAAGGTTAGTGCGGAGATTATGGAGTTACTGCAAGAGGTTCATTCATAATGTCTGGGAAGTATCAGGCTTATCCTGAATATAAATATTCAGATATAGACTGGCTGGAAGAAATTCCTTTGCATTGGCAGACTAGCAAATTGCGCTATATGTTCTCGTTCGGTAAAGGTTTAACTATTACGAAAGCCAACTTAATTGATGATGGCGTGGCTTGCGTTAACTATGGTGAAGTTCATTCAAAGTATGGTTTTGAAGTAAACCCAGCTATTCATCCGCTGAAATGTGTGAGTAAAGAATACTTAAAAACTTCGCCGAGTGCTTTATTGTCAAAGGGAGACATAGTTTTTGCAGATACATCAGAAGATATTGAAGGCTCAGGAAATTTTACTCAACTAATGAATGAGGAAGCTGTATTTGCTGGGTACCATACAATAATAGCTCGACCGAAGGATCATAATTTCGATCGATTTTATGCGTATCTTTTCGACTCACAACAGATTAGAACGCAGATAAGGTATGCAGTGAAAGGTGTTAAAGTTTTTAGTATTACTCAGGCAATTCTGCGTAGTATTGGTATTTGGCTGCCAACACTTGAGGAATGTAGAAAAATCGCCAACTTCCTCGACCACGAAACCGCCAAAATCGATACCCTAATCGAAAAACAACAACAACTCATAAAACTGCTAAAAGAAAAACGTCAGGCCGTTATTAGCCATGCCGTCACCAAAGGCCTAAACCCCAACGCCCCCATGCGTGATTCAGGTGTTGAGTGGTTGGGTGGAGTGCCTGAGCATTGGCAGGTTACAAGAGCAAAATTTCTTTTTGATTTTGTTACAAGTGGTTCTCGTGGTTGGGCAGAGTATTTTGCTGACAGTGGTGCACTATTTTTTAGAATCACGAATTTAACAAGAGATACAATTGAACCGAAACTTGAATCAATACAGTTTGTAAAACCTCCATTAGGTAGTGAAGGTGTTAGGGCTAAAATAAAGAATGATGATTTATTAATTTCTATAACTGCTGATCTTGGTTCTATCTGTGTTGCGAATGATAGTATTGCTGGTGGGTATGTGAGTCAACATGTATCACTTTGCAGGCCTAATCGAGGTGTAGCCTCTTCAAGGTGGCTAGGTTATTGTATATTGTCTGATCTTGCTAAAGAGCAGTTACTTGGGTCAGGTTACGGTGGAACAAAGATACAGCTAAGTTTAGCAGA
>JBGMRO010000550.1:0-3184 GCA_048061555.1 Thiohalomonadales bacterium
CAAAGCTGCTCTAATGCGTCCTTGCATTCGCAGCATAAGGCCGTCCATGGCCAAAAAATGTGGCGATTTAAATATCTTTACTGCGAAGATATTGGATAAATAGACCGATTGTGTGAATGGGCACAGGTTACTGAATTTCCTTATTCTGCCAACCAAGCCGGCTTACATATAAAGACCAACATCGGCTTCACCCGCAAACTCAAAAAAAGTAGCCGCGCCACCGAATTCGATGCCATCCACAAACTCTTTGTTATTAAATTCAAATAGATCAACCGTCATTTGACAAGCTATCATTTTGACTTCTGCTTCGATGCACAAGGAGCGTAATTCATTAACGCTGGCGACACCCTTTTTTTTCATTTTAGCCTTCATCATTGAAGTCATAATTGATTGCATGCCAGGAATCGCTAACCCAGCCACAGGGAACCATTTATCCATACCCATAGGCATTGGCATACCCGGATTGCCGAGAGGACTGACTTGTAAATTCAGTTCTTTTTTAAGTAGTTGCAGTCCGTAAAAAGTAAAAAATATCTCTACTTGGTAACCCAGGGCTGCTGCCGTGGAAGCTAATATAAAGGGAGGATAGGCCCAATCGAGCGTGCCTTTAGTCGCAATAATTGCCAATTTTTTTTCGTTCATGACAGCTTACATCTCCACTAATTCGGAATTATTAAAAACATCGTTGACTTGATGATGCAACGATTCCGAAATATTTTCAGTGCTTAAAGGTACACAAGACTTATTATTTGTTCGGTAATCAAAAAGGGTGGGATTTAAAAAAGATTATGAACGTCATTTGTGATTATTTTGAAGTGAGATTGTCTGGTTTGAAACAAAAGGGTCGACAAATTTCGATATCCAATGCTAATAGTTTGCTCTGTTTCTAGGCAATGCAAGAACTCGGTTTATCATCGACAGAACTCGCAAAATACCTTGCAAGGAGTCAACTGGCAATTTCAAAGGCGGCTAAACGTGGCGCGCTGTACTGCCAAGAATATAATATCAAGCTTGCACAGCTAATTAGTGTCCGTCTCTTCTCTCTCTTCTTTTTCCTCGATATGAAGCATTACTGAGCAGTCACAGATTTTCATTGGCAACAAATGATGCCACCGCATTGAGTACCTGTGGATGTCGCAATATACGTCTATGCCCTAATCCCTGTGTCACCAATAATTGAGCGTCCGGCCATGCTTCGGCGCATTGTATTGAATGACTGATTTCTACTTCTTTATCATTTTCGTCATGTACGATTAACGCCGGGACCAATAAATTTTTTGCATTTTCGACGCTGGAAAAACGCCTCCAGATGTCGTCACCAAAGTTCCGGTAAAACCTTAACAATAAATTTTTCCGGGTACGCCTGGGTATTTGCAAACTTGTGCAAAAACTGTCTACCAGTAACGATACATCCGCAGGTGAACTAATACAGACCGCTTTTTTAATATTCAAACCCTCTCGCAATGCATAGGTTAATGCCATCGCACCAAAGGAATGCGCAACCACCGCATCGACGTTACCCAGGCTATTTACAACGGAACGCAAGGCATCGGCGACCTGTAGAATATTGGTGTTGTTACCCGGGGTTTGCCCATGTGCAGGTGCATCGAAGGCGGTAACTTGAAAACCCGCCTGCAACAACACTTCTATAAACGGTCCCATTTGAGTGGCTCGCCCGTTCCAACCATGCAACAGCACGATCTTGCTTGCATCGGGCCTATCTTCCCCCCAAACATACATCATTAACGGACCATAGGTGTGTGGCAAGGTATAGGTTCGTGCTGATGTCTGCCATTTGACCTCTCTTTTTGGGGTGGCATAACGTCGTGTTGCAAACCACAATTTATAGGCAAGCGCACCGGCTATCGCGGGGAATACTTGACCAACAAAACGAAAGAAAAATTGTAGCAGCCGTACACTGAAATCAACTCTAGCTTTATAGACACCCCTCTCATTTAATGGTGTTCGCATAGAATCGTCAACCATCATTGCTTCAACTTTATCCTGTTGATTATTCAATATTCCTCTCCTTACTTATTAGTAAGTAAGTATTTAAGCCCAATGAAAACCGACTCAAACACATTTTATGGTGATTATCCCAACGCATCAGGCTCTAATCCAAGATCACGTTTTATTTGTGTTACGGCTGTTTCAAATAATTCAAGTGATTCCGCCCCGGCCATTAAAGAGGCCCCCTGCAATGCAGCGCTGATCACCAATGCCTTGTCTTCGGCCGGCCCATTAAAGGTAAACACCTGTTGTTCACGACCAAGGCGTAGCACCATCGTGAACCATTTTCGCATATCACGATTTAGACCTCGGGTTTCACGTTGCATGGTCTCAGGCAATATATTGAAGTCGGACTCCAAAACACCGAGCGGGCAAACCAATTTTTTATTTTGTATAAAACTACGTGGCACGGCGATATACCCCTCTAACAATTTTTCGACTTGAAGCGGATATTTTTGTTCCAAGTGTGCCGTCCAACTTTGAAACTGTTGTCGAAACTGTATGATAATCGCGGTCCCCAAGTCGGCCTTGCTGGGAAAATGATAGTGTACGGCCGCATTCTTGATACCTAATTCTGCAGAGATATGGGCATAACTAAAACCCTTGTAACCCCGGTTTTGCAAAAATTCGGACGCAATATCCAGGATCTTACTCTTGGTATCGGACGTTTTGATCATAGCCCAAGCTTACTTACTAATCAGTAAGTAGTCAAGGGCTCAGAAAATTAATAACAATCAGGGAAATCAGATCAGGGGGACACCGATAACTTAATTGACGAAGACCGTTAAAAAAAATTTTGTTACACAATGCTAAGACAAGGTCGTTTACACGTAGAAGGTGGTTATTACCATGTTATGGGACGAGGATTAGAACGCCGCCTTATATTTTCAGCAGTTGATGATAAAACCGATTTTCTTGAACGACTAGGTATCGGGCCGGAACAAACAGGCTGCGATTGTCTCGCATTTGTCATTAAAACATAGGCCCGTACTTCACATTGATGCTTGTTACCGGCATCCTGGAGATTTGTTAAGTAAAGCCGATAACCGTCATCTCTGGTGAAGATAATTTCTCGGTTGTTACCGCGCTATATGACGCGCTGTGGTTGACCAGGGATAACAAAGCGGGGTAAGCGTGCCATGATTCACTCTATTAGGGTTAGTTTTGAGGTAAA
>JBGMRO010000551.1:0-3182 GCA_048061555.1 Thiohalomonadales bacterium
TTCATTCGTGCTTTTGGTGGTTAGTGGGTGATGAGGGGTTGACCGCCGTCGACCCCGATGTTCCTGAAGTTAGCGCGGATGATTCGCCGGAACTACTGCCTGTGTCGCAAGCGTTCATTAAGTTCACTATTAGTATTAAGATAAAAAATTGTATAAAATGATTATTTTTATTCATATGTTGTATATCCCACTATCACCCCTTTGTTAGGGTCGATGTTTGTTAGGTTGACGGATTCTTTTATATTTTGGTAGGGATTGTAGGGGAAGATGTCTAAACGCCGGTTGACCACGACTGGTGATTGAATGTCCCGAATATCAATAGTGAGCAAATCAATATAGCTGTCTACGTATAAGTAGTCTTGACTTATTGCGATATCGACATTGCCCGGGATATTGATAAAAGTCACTTTGCTGGGTGAGTAGGGGTTATTGTTATCGTATATGTGAATACCTACGTTAGGCGAGTTTACAAAAATATAATTGTTATATAAATATATTTTTCCGGTTTCTCTTAATGGCCTGTCTTTATCCAAATATACCGCTTCATTACGTAGCTCAGTAAATGACATGTAAACTGGATCGGCAAGAATTGTTGGGTCGGATGCGCACCATGTCGTGCTAGCATTGATGGTATCACATTCAGATTGAAAACCAGTGTAGGAGCCGGTGATGGAGGTGATGCCAACTATTAGCACACTTGTGAGATAGAATTTGTTGGGCAGGAGGTTAAGCCCGTTATAATTTCTCTGTACGTGACGAGTGTCTCGTGCTGGAATCATGAGCCTTAGGATTGAGAAATATACAGCGCTACCGATCCCAGTTGCGAACAAATCGTTCCAATCGAAGGTGCCGCGTGTTTGTAGCCAGGGTGTGTTTGGGAGGACAGTATTTGCCGGATGCAGTGTTGCAATGGTTTCGCTAACAATACTTAACTGCGCTATTTCATAAATACAACTTATCAATAACCAGGTAAAGCCAGCGAGACGAATATTTCTTGAACTGCAGCCTATTACCGAAATTGTTAGAAGCGAAAAGGCCAGCACATGTAGCAGGGATGGTAAGGAATAATACCATCTGTGCGCAGTGTCAATGCTGATGATGCTTGTCTGCTGCGGAAAACTATCCAGCCAAGGTAAGAGCCAAATAAGGCCCTGGGGTGACGGACGAAGCAGTAAATAATAGATAATACCGATTAGCAATACACAAAACCCTAGAACGAATAGAATACGTTCAAGATCTCGGTTGTTGTTTGAATCGTACATAGACTAACCTCATTTATTTGTAGTATTGATGTAACTGCTATCCCGGTTCCTGTAAGGCTTCATGTCTGCGTTCAACCTATTGTTAAAGGGATGGGTCATCTTCCCGGAGAAACTTATATCCCTCAACGGGGCAAGGAAAAGAGTCGTACACAATTTTCCTTGATATAAAGCTCTAATGGGACTGGGTGAGCAGTTACTGGTCAAAATCTTGTTTAGCGTGAACAGTTACGTATTTATTGCCACTTATTTAATAAACGCTCGTGAGGAAATTTTGCCGCATTTAGTTAGCAGAGGAATCAGGGGTTGATCTGAATGGCAATTAGGGTATTTGTGGATGCGCAGTGCATCCACCGATTTAAAATTGCGAAATCGAGGACGGACAAATGTAATTTTATGCGTTTAGCGAGAGACTAATTTTAGGAGTATTTAGATATGTGGGCAACGCCGTACTTTATTTTCAGCACAATTGGGACGTCGGTATAATCAGATTTTTCTAATGTTTTTGTCATGCCTGCCGGTAAGCAACGAAAAAGAAAGGAGGGAAGGGGGTAATTCTAATGTATAAATAACCTGCTTTTTATATTCCATTTTAGTAAGCGCCTAATTAACGACGTAGCTGCTTAGAAAGCAACTACGTCGTTAATTAAGCGCTTACACTCTTCTTGCTCATCGTCTATTGAATCAGAGGAATAGTATATTTTACCAGTTCTAATACACAAAAATGCTTCATGATCACCCTGGGTATCAAATGATACAAAATCAAACGCCATTTCTAAGTCACCAAATTTCACCATGATTATATTTCTTTAGGCCCAACTTGCGCCGAGTCTTTTTTCTGCGTCAAATATAAATTGTGATTAGGCTATAATGTTCGATCAATGAACTGAACCTCTTACAGTCATGTTAATCATATTTCTTTCATCCTGTTCGCGAAAGCGTTCTTTTAATAGTTTCTTTACTTTTTCTATTCCATCCTGTTCTATCATGTTTTGTATTTTTTCAACATCACTCATACTTGAAATAAATCCTTCCACAAATTCATCAAGTTCTTCTTCGGTATATGGAGTCCTACGGTCATTTGCCGGATTCATCCAATCCGGTTCCCAATCGTCAGATATTTTATCGATGTTTTTATCATCTTTTTTTTTCATGATGTGTCCTGTAAGCTAAAAATTGTCCATGTGTAAATGCCTTGTTCTTTTTGGTGGTTGTCTATATAACTGTTAGATTCCAGAAAATAGTATATCGATTGCCCCTAGTATTTCGTAGCGGTAGTTGTCCAAGGAGGTAACCTCAGTTTTCAAAATTGATTTAGGTACTGAAGTTATTTGGTGAGTCAATAATACAAAATCACCTTTGTCATTTAATTTTATTACAGGACATAGTTTTTTTGCGTCGGTTTTGTCATGAGGGTCATATGGTGACAGAGGAATCACAACCCTGGAGTTTAGATCTCTTAGTAGGTCGTTCTGAATGTCTATAAAATACGGATATGTTTTGTTTGAAGATTTATTGTTATTTCGATAAAGTGTAAATTGACTCACTAGAATTCTCGATATGAATCAGAGAATAAGCCATGCTCATCTACTAACTTATTTAATGAATTAATGGCCTTTTTATTCTCTTTTAGCCAATGCTCTTTTTCAGCAGTTCGTACCACAGACTCCAGAGCGTTCTCTAAAGTTGCCGAGAGATTGACGTTCAAACCTTTCGCTTTGTTAAGTAAGTCGCTGTTTATGCTAAGATTTGTGGCTTTTTTTGGTGCGTTTTCATTAAATATATGTGGCATATTTTCGTACTCTGGCAAGTTATGCGCATCAATGGTGCGCACTGTAAGTGTAACGCAGTAAAAATCATCTAACAAGGTAAATTAACATGGATTGTTTTATGCGTAGCAATTTTTATGTGAGTTCGCTCCGC
>JBGMRO010000552.1:0-3179 GCA_048061555.1 Thiohalomonadales bacterium
GTATAAACATTGAAATAGTTTTGTCGAAGTTTTATAGATTCTGTGTGGGAATGCTCTATTTATCTAGACTCATCAGTTGACACCAAAAGTAGGTTCCTATTAACGAACCCACTTTTGGAAAAGCTCGCCTAAGAGAGCCTACTTTTGGTGCATGTATTTTCGTGATAGCCATAAACAGGGGCAGACCCAACGGGGGGACTGTAGGGTTATTGTTAGAACCCACCCACCAACCCCATCACTTGAGTGAACGATGCATCTGCTTGCAGATTTGCCTGCCCCCAACTTAACGCGTATTCATCTCGATAGGCTGAAATAATGGGCGCCTGTATATAGGTTTCACCGGAATCAGGTGCTAATGATAATTCACTCGATAACCAGGTACCGCTACTATATTTTGCGATGCCAATATTTCCTTGGCGCGACAGCAAATCATTCCACACAACGAAAAATTCGTTATTGTTTGACGTCATTGAGATGGAATCAATATACGTCATTGTGTCACCCGAAGTGAGTTCAGTAATACTTCCCCAAAGTTTACTATCGCTGTCATAGACCCTAGCCAACAACCGATTACCCCTACCTGCCACCAATACAAACGTGTTGTCATTCGAAGATAAGGCTAGATTTTTCCCGTTCTCCAATACCAACTCCGGCGCGGACCAAGTAGCTGCTTGCGTGGCGTCAAACAGGCTCACATTGGCACCGCGCCCGGTGGCACTCGATAGCCCCCATGCTAGTGCATAGCGACCAGAACTCGCACTGGATAGTGAAAAATTATTCACCGATTTATAAGGAAGATCATTAATTATTGTCGTGGGTGTCAACCATTCTCCCTTCTCATTGACCCGTGTAGAAATTGTGACTGCATTGTCGGCGTTCGTTTGCAGCCAGGCGAGTGCATAGTCCTCAGTGATTATATTGGATGCCACCAGCAATGTGCTCTTGATGTATCGGGTAGTGGATTGCCGATCCAAAGTAAATAATGGGCTGTTTTTCCATTGATTATTAAGCGTGATGCTGTTCATCATAACTGCAGTTTTCGCTCTGCGATCTTCTTCAATCCAAAATACTTGAAATAATTCTTGCCGCGGGATTATCACTGGTCCATAAACGATTTCCAAATCCTCTCGGAGTAATGTAGGTTCCGACTGCCAGCTTGTACCGTCGTATATTTGCACAAATACACGGTCCACATTTTGCCATGTTATCGAAAATTTTCTTCCATTGCTTGCGATCTGAAAAAATTCCTGAACCGACTCATCAAATACTATTGCATTTCGATTGCTTGCTACGTCAATTTTAACGGGTGTGCTCCATGTGCCTGCTTTTCTAATACTTGCAAACAATTGATAAAGTTCTCGATCGAACTGATACCAAACCGCAAGTGTGTGACCGACTGCATTGCTCACGAGTTTGGGGTATTGGCCACTAGCCTTTACCACATTATTCTTAAGTGTCTGTTTACCCTGCCAGCCGGCGTTGTATACACTAGTGAACAATTTTGACGATTTCTGGTTATTATCATTTATGCTCGCCGACCATGATAGAATTAGGTCTTGATCGAATGCGGAGACAGAGAAAAGTGGCCACCGTATAGAGTAGAGACTATTGTTAGGAAAACGAATATCGTTTGAATGTTGCTGCAGTAAAATAGCGGCGTCCCAGTTTATTCCGTCTGCTGTTTCGCGTGCATAAATAGATGTCAATCCATTCGCATCCGTTTCTTGCCAAGCTGTCAACAATGTTGATTGATGCGGTTTAAGAAAAATTGGTTGATATCTATTGTCGGTCTCTACAATAACGACAGGGTCTTGTGCAAAATCCGTTGCCGTAATGGTCTTTGTGAGTATTTGCTGCTGCTGCTGCCACTGAACCGCATACGCATTATTGAAATTAACAATGGTGGGTTCGAAAGCGAATGCAGTGGCGGGGATGATTTCTAAAGGACCCGTCCATGTGGGCGTGGTACCCGATTGGTATAAATTTACTTTCACCACGAAATTATAATCTGTTGTACTGACACGTTCACTCCAGGCAAAAGCATATCCATCTGCGTTTTGTGCAAGCGAATACCCCCAATTTAGCGGTGTGCCGCTTGTGCCCGATACCAAATACGTCGACGCGGGCGGCTGGATTCCCACGGTAGAGAATTCATTGGAATACAGTCTGTAATCGAAATCCTGGGGCGTACCGCTTTGCAGCCACGCCGCCAAGAAACCGCCCGGGGTCGTCGGCACGAGCTTTAGGTCTCTAATTTCACCTGTTATTGTGTCATTGGAGAGTATTTGCACGCTGCCCCACGCAGCAGGAGCTGCCGTATCTGTACTAAATTCTAATGCATGTACAATACTCTGCCGGATCTTGTTTACTACCCCAGTAACCATCCACATTATCGCATAGTTTTTTCCAGAGGAAGAAAGAACGTGTTTGCTACCAAAACCGTATTTACTGAGGGGATACAATTTCTTTATATCTACAACGTCTACCGCTGATGCCTGCCAACTGCCATTGTCGTAATAGTTTGAATACAATGCGCCTTGCTGCCCCCAAGTCGCCAAAAAACTAGAACCGTTAGAGGCGATCTTGATGTCCTCAATACTTGTGACTTTTCTCGGATCCGCGTTTGGATTTAGCCGCGTTGGCACAGACCAATCTTGAGATACAGCAGGATCGTAGTGGGTAACATACGCTTTGTCATCTTGATTCCACGCAAGCACAAACTGACTACCGTTGGCCGCAAAAAACCCAGACTCAGGAAACACGATTCTGCTAAATCGGCTGTCTATATTGGAGAAACTAAGCAGTGATTTCGCCTCGGGCCATACATTTGAACTGGCTAACTTGAAGGAATAGCGCAGTTGCATCCCATTTCCTGTATCTGTTCTCCATACCGCCATCGCATCACCGGCCGTAGTAAATAAGATCTCTGCGGCGCTTTGCCGCCCCGTAGACTCGGAGCCATCACTAATAACTTGGGTTTTGCCATTACTGGCTGGTTTGTCCTCTAATACTATAGGTTTCTGTTCGGGCGATGGTTTAGGATTAGGATTCGGATTCGCATCGTCAGAACTACTGCAGCTAATCTGTGCTAAAAATATCGAGGTAAAAATGGTGATGAGTAGAAAACGGTGTGTCAGGGTTCGCATGTAGTTATTTATTCCTATAAGCTAAAAGCAGTT
>JBGMRO010000553.1:0-3166 GCA_048061555.1 Thiohalomonadales bacterium
ACATCAAGCACGAAACCCAGGTCTGGTTAGAGATCACCACACTGCTTATCCCCGGAAAAAATGATAGCGACGCAGAACTGGACGCTATGACGCAGTGGATCGCGCAGCAGCTTGGCGCTGACGTACCCCTGCATTTTTCCGCCTTTCATCCCGATTGGAAGATGCAAGATATCCCGGCCACCCCCATCGAGACCCTGCTAAATGCACGAAAAATAGCCAAGTCGAATGGTCTGCGCCACGTCTATATCGGCAATGTGCACCACAAACAGGCCAGTAGCAGTTATTGCCCGCATTGCGGACAATGTCTAATTGGTCGGGAGCAATACGTGTTATCAGACTGGAATCTCGATGCGACGGGGCATTGCACGCAATGTGGCCATGCCTTGGCGGGCAGATTTGATGCGCAACCCGGATCTTGGGGGGCACGGCGTTTGCCAGTGGAAATAGCAACAGGGTAGAATGCCTACCCTATGAAGAATAGCGTTTATGGTGTAGTTAAGGCGGCATTAGATTGTGATGACGTTGCCACTAAGCTCACTGCGGTAGAAGACTTGTTATCACGTTGGCAAAACGCCGAACTACACCGCCGTAGTCAGGCCGCCGCCGAGCGCATATTGGTCGCGGGTGTACCCGCATATTTGAACTTTGTGGCGCCACGCAGACTCGTACAGAGAGGCTTGCAGTCGCAGGAGGGCAGGGCGGCATTGGTCCATGCGATTGCGCATATCGAGTTCAATGCGATCAATTTGGCCCTGGATGCGGTCTATCGTTTTAGGGATATGCCTTGCCAATACTATGATGATTGGCTGCACGTCGCGGCAGAGGAGGCGCAGCATTTTCAATTAGTCGCCACGCATCTAGATGAATTAGGATACCAGTATGGAGACTTCCCGGTACACAGCGGCCTGTGGGATATGGCTCTACATACCGCGGACGATGTGCTGGTGAGAATGGCGTTGGTACCGAGGGTATTAGAGGCACGCGGACTGGATGTCACCCCGGCGATGATCAAGCGCTTTGAGTCTAGCGGTGATGCGCGCTTCGCAGACGTATTACGAATCATTCTACGCGATGAAATTGGTCATGTAGAAATAGGCACACGCTGGTTCCACTACTGTTGTGATGAGCGTGGCTTGGATAGTCTGTCTAAGTTTAAACAACTTTTTCGACAATATACCGATGCGCGGGTAAAATTACCGCTACATCGTGAGGCGCGTTTACAAGCGGGTTTTAGTAACGACGAACTGGATTATTTAGAAGGAATAAAAGATGTATAAATTGAATGAAGCCCTGGGGCAAGAATTACTAACAACGACTACCGTACGATTAAAACCCTTATATCAACGTTTATCTATAGCCCGACTGCTCGGGGTTGCCGGTCTGCTACTGACGGTCTCCGCCTGTTCCACGTTCGGCAGTGGGGATGGTACGGTGGATGGGGCCTTGGTATTCTATACCGAAAGAGAAGGTAAAGGGCAGCAGCCCTTTAAGACACGCATCTTTGTCACCAAAGAATTTTTACGCCTGTCAGACGATCGTGCTAAAGACGATTTTATACTATTCGATCGGGAAGATAAGATCATTTACAATGTTAATTCGGCAGACAAGACTATTATGGTGATTGAGTCTCAGGAGGTTAAAACGAAACCCCCGATGGAGATTGATTACCAGGAGCAGTCTCAACCGAGTGCGGCAATCCCGTCTGTAGATGGCAATTCAGCTACCCACTTTCGTTATAGTGCAAACGGCGAGCACTGTTACGATGTGGTATCGCTGGGACCAAAATTTATTCCAGAATTGGGTAAAGCGATGTCTGAATTTCGGCAAGTCTTAGCCGGAGAGCATTCCAAGACGATTAGCAGTACGCCTTCACATATGTTAGATGCCTGTGATCTCGCCTTGAACGTCTATCATCCTGCCGATCATTTAAAAAATGGCTTTCCCCTACGTGAATGGGGACCTAATGGTTATAGTCGTTTCATTATCTACTACCGCACTAAAGATAAAATGGAGGAAAAATACCTCGAGCTGCCGGATGGCTATGAGCGATTTTCTATCTCGGGGTCGTAAGAAGGGCGGCGGTACTACCGGCTTCGAGTCGGGCGGGGCCACGCGAAGTGGAACACCCTGAAATAAAAATTGCATCAATAAATGACCTGGTTGGTTTATTACCTTTGGTTCGACAGTACCATAAATTCGAGGGCATCGAGTTAGCGGAAAAATTTAAGCGCGTCGCATCCGCCAAATTGGAGAGTAGTACGGCGTTAACGAGCCACTGAACTCCGAAACTTGAGTTATTAATTATAAGTATGTGCTCACATTGGGCGCTAGATATAATTAACGGGAGGGTGATTAGAGAAAGTTTTCACCAGTAGGGCCGCACACTAATACGCTCCGGGTTTTATACCAGTCACCCAGTACAATACGCTTAGCGGGGGCGTTATCGAGAGTAAATTCGTGTATCGCCAGGCGATGTGTGTGACCGTGTATGAGCAGGTTAACGGCATGATGTTGCATGATATCGATGACCGCCTGTTGGTTTACATCCATAATCTCTTCAGATTTTTGCGACTTGCTCTGGTCACTATCCATGCGAAATTGTTTCGCCATGCTTAGGCGTTGCTGTGTCGGTAGCGCCAGCACCTGGTTTTTCCACTGCGGTGTACGCACCTGTTTACGTATGGTTTGATAGTCGACATCGTCGGTGCACAAGGTATCGCCGTGCAGGAGTAGCGTCTTGCGACCGTTGAGATCAATGACGATCTCGTCGGGCAAGAGTTCGAATCCTGTTTGCTTGACAAAGTCACTACCAATGAGGAAATCACGATTGCCGTGCATAATAAAACAATCGGTATTACGGCTAAATTTCTGTAATGCTTGTATCACCGGCTGCATGGCCGGGTCGGCATAGTCGTCACCGATCCATGCCTCAAATAGGTCGCCTAAAATATACAAGCGTGCCGCATCGTCACAGGACGCTAAAAAATCTAAAAGCAGTTCAATAATATGCGGCCGCTGTGCGCTGAGATGTAGATCAGAAATAAAATAACTTTGCATATGAAAGGCGCTTATCTAGTGTCCGTCCATAAACGAGGATATTTTTCCAAGATCGGCTGCTCTAATGCATCCATGCATTCGCAGCATAAGGCCATCCATGGCCAAAGCT
>JBGMRO010000554.1:0-3162 GCA_048061555.1 Thiohalomonadales bacterium
GGGTTTTATTTTCCATTTTGATTCACGTAGCTATTAATTTTTCTTTTAAATTATATCTTAAAGATTGCAATTCTACTTTAACACTTATGTGTTTGTTTTGTACTATGATTTATTCTATATTTTTTGATATTATGTATTTTATTTTAAAGATGTACCGATAGAGATAAAACATCAGCTCCATATACCAAAATATCGTAAGCTTGATGTGAACACACCTCAACTCCGATTTAACTCATATTTGTACCGTTGATCGCCTCTCTACGCCAATTTCGTTGTTGTAATTCAAGAATTTACCTTCTACGCCGATAAGATACACAGGGTAGCTGCTGGCATATAACGGGAGATTGAGATGTCTGTGATGAGTGATAATGCACTGGATGGTAAGTTAACGATTTCAATCGAGGGTAGATTCGACTTCGCAGTACAAAAAGATTTTCGTGCCAGTTATGAGGATATTGAGGCGGAAAAATTTATAATCGATTTATTACATACCGATTATATGGATAGTTCCGCCTTAGGGATGTTGCTTATGATGAGAGAATATGTGGGCGGGTCGAATGCGGATATCACGCTCCATCATTGTTCTGAGGATATTAAGACTATACTCAATGTAGCAAATTTTAAATCGTTATTTACTATTGCGTAAATTGGGGCTGGGTCGTCACCTTTTAGATCAAAATAAGCCACAAAATGGTTGTACTTGTACACTATCTCCAATATTAACTACTTCACATTCTTCGTCCAATACGATAAAACAATTGGCTAGACTCATGGAACGCAAAATGTGTGATCCTTGTGCTCCAGTCGATTTCACTACCATTTTTCCCGAGTCATCTATGCTAAGAATGCCGCGTTGAAAATCTCGTCTACCTTTTCGTTTAGTTAAGCGAGTTATGCTGTTCGCCGTTAGGCGTATATTCTCTAATTTCGTTTGTCCACGTAGTTTCCTCAATGCCGGCAATACAAATTGCAGAAAAGTGACCATAGTTGATACAGGATTTCCCGGCAGGCCAAAAAAAAGCGTTTGATTGATGCTACCGAATGCCAACGGTCGACCTGGTTTCATGGCAATTTTCCAGAAGTCGACTTTGCCGAGTTTATCCAGGCCAATTTTAACGAAATCCGCTTCTCCAACAGAAACGCCGCCAGTGGTAATGATGACGTCGGCAGCTTCCGAGGCTGTTTTAAGGGCTGCCTCTATTTTATCCTGTTGATCGACAATTACCCCCATATCGATGATCTCTGCGTCGAACTGGGTTAGCATGATGCTTAAGGAATATCGGTTGCTATCGTACAATTGACCAATTTTCAGTTCTTTACCAACTGCGACGAGTTCATCGCCCGTCGAAAAATAGGCTACCTTGATGCGCCGATTGACCTTGGCCTTGGTGACGCCTATCGAGGCTAGCAGGGCGATATCTGCGGCGCGTAACAGGTGGCCTCGTGGCAATATTGTATCGTCAATAGAGATGTCTTCGCCTATGTGGCGGACATTTTGACCTTGGGTTACATGATTTGTTATTGAATTAGGAACGATAATATGTGTTTCAATATTTTTCACATGTTCCTGCATTATTACGCTATCGCTGCCGTTCGGCATACGCGCACCGGTCATAATTCGAGCGCATTCACCTTTACCGATATTATATTCTGAAGTGTCTCCTGCGAATATGTGTGCACTTATGCTTAATTTTGTATCATCATTTTTAGTAATGTCTGAATACTGTATGGCGTATCCGTCCATCGCTGAATTGACATAGTTGGGCACGTTGATCGGTGAACAACTATCTTCAGCTAATACTCGATTGAGTAATTGTCCAATTTCTACAAATTCATTTTGGCGGACAGGCGTCACCAGTTTTTCGATTCGATCCCTAGCTTGTTCGACACTCAAGGCATTTGGATCGAACTCATCCATGCAGGTCGGCGCGGGTTTTTTAGTTTTTTGGTTCATAGTGTTAATTAATGCACTCATAAAATGGTAAGGATCGTTTCCAAAAAAATGCTGCTAAAGATGGGCTAGCTTAAGTGTGCGCAAGATATAGCGACATATCTCATGTGTGTTATTGATGTCTAGTCTTGTAATAGGGAGTTCGACGGTTGAATGTCTATCAGTCGCTAAGGCAACAATGGAGTTGTCATGGGGATACATTAACGGTTTGTTGAGTTTCATGCGGTGCAATTCAATTTTGGGGTAAGGTATTCCTTTATATCCTTCGATGAGGATGCAGTCCAGCATATCATGAGACAATTTGTGGATGACATCACGCAATGGGTCTTCCAGTATGTCTGCATTTTTATTATTAAGCTTATATTCATTAATCAGTGCCCAACGGTGTGGGCCAGAGATGAGTGTTTGCACTGCACCTGCCTTGCGTAATCTGTAGCTATCTTTACCAGGCTTGTCAATTTCAAAGTCGTGATGTGTGTGTTTGACGACGGCAACTCGAATCCGTTCGTCTCTAAGTTGTTTGATAATACGTTCGAGTAAACTCGTTTTTCCGGTACCGCTATAGGCGATAAAGCCGATGCACGGTGTACCGGTGCCAAAATAGTCGAAATTGGGCACTAGGGTCTACTTTGTAATGAGTGTAATTGTTGCAAAGTATTGATATTACTAAACGTAGCGGCGATATCTGATAAATCTACGATATGCGGCGACAGTGATAATAACCAGTCGGTAACCTTAAGATTTTTTATTGTGATTGTATCCTGCAATCGGTCAATGACTTGTAGCGGTAACATCGAAAATAGGGCTTGATGGCGTTGTCCATCGAACGGCAATAGTGCAGATATTTTTGTCAGCGGTATATTGGTGTCACGGGTAAGTTTTTGCACTAAATTGTCTGCTACCCTCGGCGCGTCGCAAGGAGTCAAGACAACCCAGTCTCCTGATGATGCTGTTTTTTTAATATGTTTCATTGCGGACAAAATGCCGAGCAGGGGGCCGCAATCAATATTTCCTTCGTCGACGATTACCGAGGAAAGAAATTTTTCGTAGTCGGAAATATTTCGATTGGCGCTTATAGTCATGCTGTGTACTTGCGGGCGTAGTCTTTCGAATACGTGCTCGATTAAAGGCTTGCCATTCAATAATTGCAACCCCTTGTCGACGCCCTGCATACGTGATGCCTTACCGCCAGCGAGAATAATTCCATGAAT
>JBGMRO010000555.1:0-3156 GCA_048061555.1 Thiohalomonadales bacterium
ACCCAAGACACCGATAGCGCAGGGATGGCAATATTTAATAATATTAGCGGCGCATTTACGATTACCGGCCAACATGATTTTGTAAAATCGTCTGGTACGGAACGTATAGCGGTAAGTATTCACAATATTGATCCGCCCAACGGCCAAGTGGGTCTGCCGATTTTTGCTGGAGTCGATTTTCTGCCGGGAATCCAAGAACCGGGAATCCGTATCGAAGGCACGCTGAAAAATCTCCCTGTCATACCGGCAGGTTACCAATTGAATATTGAGGCGAGGCCGATCGATGATGGCTGTTGTTTTGGATCGTCCTTCATACTCAATGGAACCGGTGTTGCACCCGCAGACCAGCCATATTCTATCAGTAACTCGTTGGCTGTAAATGATTATAGCGTAGTGGCGAATATACAAAAAATGACGGGGAATAATTCCGGTTTCGAATATTTGGCGGCGGCAGTCTACAACGCCAAAGTCACGACCACATCCACCGCAACCACGGCTATGATTGATATTGATTTCAATGACCCCACGATGCTTATAAAATTTGAGACCAAGACAATCACCGTCGCTAATTTTTCTCAAGGCCTTGAAAATAACAATATATCTATGAATAGTTGGGTCCATAATTTACCCTCCGGCATAGATTTATATTTCAACGCACATTATCAATTCGTGAATGGCGGTTTTGGCGTCGTATTACCCACGACAGGGTCTTTTATCAGTTCTTTTCCTGCAGGTTCGGTCGCAGGATATAATTTGTCTGTTCGGCGTGATTCCGCTAATTACCAAATATCCACCTACGATGATGTAACACTACCTTTTAGCTCGACGCCCAGCCTTACTTTTACCTTATTCAGCGATATATTTGATGCCCCAGTTATTAGTAGCCCTAAAGATCAGCAGACGTTTACGGCGACTACCGCAGCGTCGATGGAGGTCAATTGGACTCTAGGAACAAGTACCACGGATTTAGTATTTGTTAGTGTAGATACGACTCGGGATTCGACAGCAATCCCCCCAATCTCGACTGGGATTACTGGCATAAATACGATTAGCTGGTTCCACATAATGCCAGGAAATAGCATAAACATGAACATGCCCGCTACCGCTCCGTCAATGCCAATGTTTGGCGCAGATTCTCAATATGACCTGGACGTCAGTGGTGATAGAGTATCTAAAAAATTCGATTTCAACTATTTATTCAATTTTGACTTTATTAGCAATGTTGGTGGCGTATTCGACGGTCCTGGGGCTAGTCAGGGAGGAAATCATACGTTGAATTTCACAACATCGGCGGCACAGTAAAAATATGCTGCAGTAGCTCACTCAGTTTTTGTTAGGAGACAGTTTGTGGGCGGGCACTATTTAGCGTACTTATGCCATTCTTTGATCAATATACGCCAATACTTCGCTAGGTCTGAGTTGCTGCGTAGCATTACCCGCTCGTACAAAAAATATCTCGTCGTTTTCTCGCGAGAAAAACACCGGTCGAGGTGAGGGCAAACATTGCACAACCATAATACGTTGCTCACCGATACTTTGTATAGTCGCACGAATAACCTGCGCAAATTGTACGCCGAGATGGGCCTTAATAAGATTATTCCAGTGTAATAATTGTTTGTCTTCATTGCTAAACTTATCGTTGTAAAGCCCTAGCACATCGCCTGCATCGTCCACACCTATTAGCAAAACACCACCATCACTATTCAAGTATGCAGCAATCGTTTTGAGACATGAATTTTCAATTTTTTTATCTGCTTTGTCGGTATGTAAATTCCAGCGCAAGGTAGATTTAAATTCCAATAGATCACCCTCGCCTGCGGAAACTAACTGGTGTAGATCATTTTCGTTATACTCTAAAAATCCTCCTAATATTTTCTCTTTGAGTTGTATATTTTCGCGTTGAAGCTTTTGACTTGCGGTATACAAAGCTAATTGAGCACGGACACGAGCCATGACGATGTCGGGATTAAAGGGTTTGGTAATATAATCCACGGCCCCCATTGCAAGACCTCGCTGTTCATCTTCTGCTGTCGCCTTGGCGGTAATAAATATCACCGGTATTGGTGCCGTCAGTGGATCTTGCTTAAGCCCTTCACAGACCTCGTATCCACTCATACCCGGCATCATAATGTCTAACAGAACGATATCAGGCAGCGGCGCTATTTTAGCTATCTGCAAAGCCTTTTCTCCATTTGTCGCCGCTTTGACTTTATAGTCGGGACGCAGTATCCCAATTAGCAAATCTATATTTGATGGCGTATCATCGACTATCAATACGATGTGTTCTGCGTCACTCATGGTCAAATTCCTCTATAGTCGTCTCTAATTTAGCCAAGCAATTTAAAGCAGCATCAAAATCATACTGATTGATTGATTTTAAAATTTCTTGTAGGTGCTTACCAAAATTAAACATATCATTAGATGCACCAGGTAAAGCGAAAAGTTGATCCAACACTTCGCCCGCTGCAGTATCGCTGTCTTGTAATAATAACCGAAGTCGCTGCAACAATGGCATTGCGGTATGCAGAGACAGCTTCCCCTGCGTAGCAGCGGATTTATCCACCACCGTAGTAGACTGTTGCAATAATTCAAGCCCAGCGATTAGTGGCAGTAAATGTTTATTGATCTCCGTTAGCAACAGTTCGATCTCATCACTCGACGCTGGATTGTCGCAGGTTTTTTCTAATGTAGCGGCCGCCTGCTGCACGGCGGTTGCACCAATATTCGCAGCGACGCCTTTAAGTGTATGTGCACAACGCTGTGCCGCGTTGCTGTCATCGCTCTGCCGTGCATCATGGAATTGCTGTATAAAATCCCCTTGCTGGTCTAAAAACATCCCCAGAATTTTAAAGTACAGGTGATAGTTTCCTTGGGCAATCGTCAGTCCTTTTCGCGTAGATAGCCCTTCTATTGATAGTGCCTCGATAGACAATTTTAAAGCCACACGCGCAGGACTCTCGGCCTGTTCCTTCTCCTGCACATCGACATTTATCTGCTGAAGTTGCTGCAACGGTTCGGCCGGCACGACCCATTTTGCCAAGGTATGAAACAAATTATCGACGTTGATTGGCTTGGCGATATGGTCATTCATCCCAGCCTGCAGAGATTTTTCCCGATCACCGGCCATGGCGTTGGCGGTCATTGCCAATATGGGTA
>JBGMRO010000556.1:0-3151 GCA_048061555.1 Thiohalomonadales bacterium
ATCTATTCTACCGAACTATATTTACACTCCGAGAAACAGCCAGATGTCCGGGTATTGACCTGTAGTCATTGGGAAAATCCGCTCGATGCATCACACTTGAGTGTCAATCAGATACAAAATGCGGTGGGAAAAATAATATCCTTTGAGGGGGGTCGCCCCATAATCCATCGAATTGTGCACAGTGGAACCCATATGCCTTTTTGGGGTGAAGTTTGGACACGGTCTAGATTTGCTGATATTTAAGCGGTATATCATTACTGCGGAGTAACCGATGCAAAGTTGTCCTATTCCAGTACGATCGTAGTTCCCGCCGACACTTAGGAACGTATGTACAGATGTGTTAGAATTGCTCGGTACCTGTGACTAACCATGGCCATAATATGGAAAATTGCTCAACATAGGATTAAGATCGCTATGCCACGCATTGAATTACATCGACTAATAAAAATATATTAGGCAGGAAAGCAATTAGTAATACTAGTGAAAAGAAATTTCAGTATCTGCTGTAACGCTAGTATATTACCACGAATTTTCGTGAAAGATGAATTGAAAATGTCCATACACAGGAACAATTCTACAGCTAAAATCTCTGCCGGACAGCTTATCCTTTTTCTATCGACCGTGTTTTATGCAGGATAAAACTGTACTAGAAAAAGGGATGAACGTTGTAATCCCTAATTTTAACGGCGTCAATTTGCTTCGAGAAAATTTACCGACGGCGTTTGCAGCACTTGAATTTGCAAATATCGCTTACCGGATTATTGTGGTTGACGATTGTTCGACCGATGACAGTGTCAGTTTTCTCAGAAACCGCTATCCAGAAATTCTCATTATTAAATTAGAACAGAATGTGGGGTTTTCACAAGCATGCAACCGTGGACTAGAATATTGCGTGTACAATTTAACTTGTATCGTCAATACTGATGCGGCATTTGATCGAGAATATTTTACAAAATCGATCAAGTACTTCGTGCGACCAGACTTGTTTGCAGTAAAAGGAGAAATCCAAAATTTTAAGGACAGTATTGATAAAATCATCAATATTGAACAAACATCTAAAGTTTATTATTCCCGTGGTTTTTTGCGATTTAATCAAAAAATTGAGCCAGAGCCGGAACGATTGACCGCAAAATTGAATGAGCAATTTGTATTGCTAGGATGTTGTTTCGTTTGTGATACAGAAAAAATGAAACTGCTTAAGGGTTATGATGTGCGATATTCTCCTTATTATTGGGAAGACGCAGACTTAGCCTTCAGGGCTATAGAGATGGGATATCGTTTGGTTTACGCAAGCGAATGCAAAGTTCAACACAACTTGAGTTCTACTATCTCGCATACGCAATCGAATACAAAAAGAAGAGTTATTTCAATACGCAATAAGTTTCAATTTACCTGGAGACATATGCCCGGTAGAAAATACTGGATAAATCATAGTATTGTTGTCGTCGTATCTATTTTTATTCGGTGGCTAAAGCTGGATTGGAAGTATTATTATTGTCTATTTTTGGCATTAAAACAGACATGGTTATATCGTGACAGTCGTGTTGCTAAATAATTGATTTTATTGCTTAGTTAGTGTCCGTCCACAAACGAGGATATTTCTTCAAGATCGACTGCTCTAATGCATCCATGCATTCGCAGCATAAGGCCTTCCATGGCCAAAAGGCGTACCGATTTTTTAAAGCGCAGCATAGACTACTATGTGAGCATTTAAAAAATCGGCACAACGATGAGATTGGAGAAATAGACCGTTTGTGGATGGACACTAGTTATACCTATTCGTGATGGGTATATTATGCGTCATGACTTGTTATTATTTCCATTCACCGGAATATTTCTTCTAGATCACTGCGTAAATACATGCTTAGTGTTATCCTATAAATGATGGCGACAGAAATTCGAACGGGGATAGTACCTCGATCGCGCGCGTAACCGCGTTAAGCAGCGTCATACGCTCTAATTACTGTTTAAAAACATAGAGATGACACGACGCAATGATTTCAATATATTTACCCCATAATACCAAATTAGGCCGGTATTGCATTGTACCTCTGCTGCTATTTTTCACCGTGTGCGCCTTACCCGCCATGGCCGATCGAGGTCTTGTTCGAAATATATCCAGTACCGAGTCCCATAGCCCCGAAAATCTGCTCACGGACAGTCATTATTACGCGATTGTGATTGGTAATAATAACTATAATGACCCCGAGAAAGTCTGGTCACCGTTAAAGACTGCCATTAGTGATGCGACGACGGTATACAACGTTCTAACGACACTCTATGGATTTAAGGCAATAAAATTAATCGACGCAAGCCGACGCGATATATTAAACGCCTTAAGTAAGTTGCGTGGGCAGGTCGGCGAGACGGACAATGTACTTGTGTATTATGCAGGCCATGGTTGGATGAATCCAGAGACCAACGAGGCCTACTGGATTCCAGTGGATGCTGTCGGTATGGACGATAGTTATTTTTTGAGCAACTCAAGAATAAAGGAGAAATTATCTACCATCGCAGATCAGGTCAGCCATACTTTGTTAGTCTCAGATTCTTGTTTTAGCGGTACTTTATTAAGAGGAAAAGGTCGTAGCGTGCCCGATGAATACAGTACGCCCTATTTTCAAAAGGTTGCTAAGCGCAAGAGTGTACAAATATTGGCTGCGGGTGGAAACGAATTTGTCGACGACAATTATCGTAACTCGGGACATTCGCCGTATACCTACTTTTTTGTGAATGAGCTTAAGAATAATCAGGAAAAATATATCACGGTCACAGATCTGTCCAGCACCCTAGCACGACTGGTTTCCAATAATGTCTTGCAGACCCCACAATCGGGAGTTTTATATGGCGCAGGAGACGAAGGCGGCGAATTTATATTTAGGCGTACCGATGTTGCGACTATCGTATCTGTCGACGTAGCACCCCGTACAAGCCCGATCAACATTAGCACGCAAAGCAATTCTATAGTACCGCAAGTTATGCACGAAAGGACACAGGTAAAGTTGGACGTAACATCGGGAAATGAGTCTGCGCGTTCACGGTATCTACGCATACTGGAGGAAGAGCCAAATAATCAGGCAGCGAAACTGGGGCTGAAACGAATCGCCAATAGCTTAGTCGACAGGGCGTTGGACGGGACCGATTATAAACG
>JBGMRO010000557.1:0-3148 GCA_048061555.1 Thiohalomonadales bacterium
CTGGCGGACAATCTGCTTCCCGCCGTTAGGAAAGCGAAATACTGGGAGTTGTTTAAGACGCAATACCATAAGGTCGCACAAGATGCCGAGAACGATTTTTTACATTTATTAGGCAACGAATTTTCTGCTGCTTATTCGCATCAAATAGACAAACTAAAACGCTCCCGACAATGATATAGGTTGAAGGTAACAAAGTATTTTTAGAGACAATGTATTCTTAATGTCTAGGACGTAGTGCAAAACATCTAACACAATTTCAAGCAAGGAGTTGAAATTAGCATGAATCCACATTCTGTCACTAGCTTCATCATGGGTTTTATGCTGATAGTTAGCATAAACGGGTGCTCTTCTACTTCTTTCCTTTTTTCGACCAAAATAAAGGCGACCGTCATCACTGCAGATGATATTAACCCCGATAGTCGTAATCGAGCATCTCCCATTGTGGTGCGGATTTACGAACTAAAATCTGTGAATAGCTTTAATGATACCGATTTTTTTCGTCTCTATGACGAAGAAGCGGCCTCCTTAGGTGGCGATCTGATCGCTCGGGAAGAATTTGAATTAGCGCCCGGTCAGGGGCGCGAGATAAACCGTAAACCCAACGAAGAGGCGCGTTACTTTGGCGTCATAGCGGCCTTCCGTAATATCGATAAGGCGCAATGGCGAGTAGCGACGGCATTAAAATTAAATAAAACAAATTCTTTAGTGATTCGAATCGGAAAAGAAAGCGTTACCATCCAAGAACAATAGGACAGAGAGAGTGAGCAACAATGCCATGGCGCAATAAAATAATCTGGTCAGAAGGTCTTTTTATTAGGCCGCAACACTTTCAACAACAAGATCGATATATTGAATATTTGGTGGATTCGCGTTGCTCCAGCCTACATGCATTTGACTGGGGAATTACCGTCCTGGAAATTGATCACGAGCTACTCTCGCTCGGAAAATTCGCTATTGTACATTGTAAAGGCATTATGCCAGATGGCACGGTCTTTAACATTCCCGAAGATGCCCCCGTGCCAGCACCACTATCTGTTCCAATCGACTTACATAATGAACTGCTTTATCTAACCCTACCTATTCGTCGACAAGGATCAACTGAAACCGAGGTAAAGGATAGCAATGGATCAATGGCTCGTTATCAATCTATGGAAGTCGATGTGGATGATAACAATGCCGGACAACATCAATGCGCAACCGTGCAAGTCGGGCAACTACGATTGCGACTTATGCTCGAGAGTGAAGACCGTAGTCGCTTTAACCACTTGCGCATCGCCCGAGTAATCGAAACACGTAAAGATAAAGGCATTCTGCTCGACAATAGTTTCATACCGACTTGTCTACATTGTTCTGCCAATGCTGAATTAGTGGGATATCTCACTGAATTACTCGGATTACTAGCCGCGCGTAGTGGTGAATTGGCGGGTCGTGTAACAGAGGCCGGTCGTGGCGGTGTCGCTGAATTTTCTGATTTCCTCATGCTACAGTTACTCAATAAGTATTTACCGCTTATGCGGCACTTAGCAAGCATCCCGGCATTACATCCGCAAACGTTCTACCAGAATATTATTCAAATTGCGGGTGAACTCGCCACATTTACCAGCAAAACCAAATTGACACCAGAATTTTCGATTTACCACCATAACAATCTAGAAAGTAGTTTTGTCTCAGTCATGCAGGAATTGCGGCGTTCACTATCAATTGCATCGACACCGATGGCCATCGCCGTGACAATGGCAGAACCACAATATGGAGTACGTGTCGCCCGTATAGAAGATAGCGCGCTAATTCAGCAAGCACAGTTTGTGCTTGCGGTAAAAGCGGAGCTACGACAAGAGGTATTACAAAACCAATTTCCATCACAAGTCAAAATCGCACCGGTGGAAAATATTCGTCAAATGATATCGTCTGCCTTACCGGGCATTGAGATTCGCCTTCTACCGGTTGCACCTCGACAGATTCCCTTCCATGCAGGCTTCACCTATTTTGAACTCGACCGTAATAGCCACTACTGGGACAAACTTTCACAATCCAATGCGTTCGCCATCCACTTATCGGGAGATTTTCCCGGCCTGGAACTCGAATTTTGGGCAATTAGAGGCTAATCAGCATGACCATACATGAGCCACCCGAACTTCCCACTAATGAAGATCGCACTATCTTTATTCCACGCCCGGGAGGGCGAGGTAAACGCGATGGGCCTAGAATGGAAGCGACCCCTCCAATTCCCGAAGCCGCTTTTCCTGAGCCTTCATATCCGAGCCAAGCGATCAGGAGCGATATAAACCCACAGACCGGTAACCCATTGCTCATTGCCGGCTCGGCCCTGTTCGATATAGCGGCGCAACTGCGTATTACCCTATCACTGCAGGATGTCAATCGGCTGCGCAGTAAAGTTCTTCAAGAATTCGTCGCATTCGAGAACAGGTGCCGGTCAGGGGGCGTCGAAACCGACATAAGCCATACGGCGCGTTTTATACTTTGTGCCTATATCGATGAATTGGTATTAAACACCGTCTGGGGGAGCAACAGCGCGTGGGCCGAGCAAAGTCTTTTGAGTACGCTATACAGCGAAACACGAGGTGGAGAGGTCTTCTTTGTTATTTTAGATCGCCTGCTCAAAGATCCAAGACCCAATACCGATCTACTCGAGCTCATCTACATCTGTATAAGTTTGGGATTTCTAGGTCGCTACGGTGTGTTGGAACGAGGCGCTGAAAAATTGGAGGAGTTACGCAGTATTACCTTTGAACGCATTAGACAGACACGTGGAGAAATTTCACAAGATCTTTCGCCCCATTGGCGTGGACAAACCAGTACAAAAAAAAGTTTACGTACCATTGTCCCTTTATGGGTCGTGGCAGCCGTTGCAGGAGTACTCTTAATGGCAGTCTATTTTGGTTTTAGTTTAATATTGAATGAATCTGCGCAGCCCAGCCTGCAAGCCTTAGAGCAGCTAGCGGTACAACCGATCGAGAAAAGTACAGTAGCGGACTGAAGACTATATTAACCCAGTAAGGTTTGTAACACGTAGAATTAACTGTTTAGTAACCACACACAGGACACTACATTGGATAGACTTACCCTATGAAACGATTGTTTCAATTCTTGAGCCAAGGCTGGATTGTAAGTACGATTGGTATTATTG
>JBGMRO010000558.1:0-3140 GCA_048061555.1 Thiohalomonadales bacterium
TTGCTATCGCCTAGTGCGTGCCGATACTGCGCGGGTGTTCCTTTTAATACGGGAAAGGTGCCATAGTGTATTGGAATGGCGAAGTGGGGTTTTAGTAATTCCGTAGTGGCGTAAGCCGCATCGATAGGACCCATGGTATAATTTGATCCTATCGGTATCAATATCAAATCGGGATTATAATAATCACCAATGAGTCTCATATCACCAAAAAGTCCGGTGTCACCCATGTGATATATCTTAAATCCGTTTTCGAATTCGATAATGTATCCTACCGGTTCGCCACCGACATGTAATTCGATGGCGCCGGTGCGCCGGTTTTTCCACTTGTATTCTGAGCTGTGCTCGGCATGGGTCATGGTGATTTTGATATCGTTTCCCCATGGCGTGACAACTCCACCCTTATTAAATTTCGGAAGCAATTTTTTGGGCAGTACGCCGAGTGCAATAAAGGAATCACTCAATCCCGGCGGCGCGTAGACGGGTGCCTTGTATTTTTTAGCCAATGCTACAGTATCGCCGACGTGGTCAGCGTGTCCATGGGTGATCAATATTGTATCTATTTTACCCAAGGCATATATATTCTTATACTCAGCGGGAGTCTTGGGGTTATTGCTTAAAAATGGATCAATTACGATCACCTTTCCGGTCAGCGATACGATCTTGAAGGCGGAATGGCCCAACCACTGTAAATCTATTTTTTTTTCGGCTGCCGCGACGTTGGCGGTATACTGCAGAGTGAGTAGCAGTAGGCCGCAAATCAGAGTGACGCCCTTGCCACCCACGGAATTCTTCTTTTTTGGTAGTTGTGACAACATTAAGTCGCTCTCCTTATTAATTAACTGAATCGACCTTTAACGGCGGAAATCATATGAAAAATCGCAGTGTCACACAACTTATAAGTGCAAATAGGGTGACAGAGGGCGCCGGTGTTACGGTATATCGAACGATAGGAACGGCAGCGCTCAGAAACCTTGATCCTTTTTTGATGATGGATTTTTTTTGCAGTGACGATCCCAATGACTATATAGCCGGTTTTCCTGATCACCCGCACCGAGGTTTTAGCACTTTTACCTATATGTTAGATGGCCATATGTTGCACCAAGACAGCATGGGTAGCAAGGGTGACCTGCAGTCGGGCGGTGCGCAATGGATGAAAGCGGCCAGCGGGGTTATCCACTCAGAAATGCCGCAACAGAGTCATGGTCTGATGCGGGGATTTCAACTGTGGGTCAATTTACCGGCAAAAGAAAAAATGACCGAGCCGCATTATCAAGATATCAACGCCACTGATGTCCCCTGTGTCGAGGTAGATGCGGGCAAGATCAAGGTACTGATCGGTGAATACGAGGGGCAACAAGGCCCGGTTAAAGAGGCAAATCCCGGCATGTTGTACCTGGATATTCAGCTCGAGCCCGAAGGGTTATTTCAGCATAAACTAGATGCCGAGCTAACTTGTTTCATCTATGTGTTTGAAGGAGAGCTTAGCTTGAATAGCAGCCCACTTGAACAGCATAGTTTTGCAGTATTAGGTGAGGGGCAGGAGGTAAGCCTTAGAACCAAACGCAAGCCTGCTCGGCTGTTGTTGGTTGCGGGATATTCGATAAAAGAACCCATTGAGCAACAAGGTCCGTTTGTCATGAATACTCCCGCCGAGATCCGTCAAGCCTTTGAAGACTATAGAAGCGGGAACTTAGTTAGAGAAAAAATATTGCAAGTGTAATTCAAGATTTTCGGGTAACTTTCCACTTAAGTTTAGGGATGTCTTGCGATGCGCGATTTCACTGTGTGTAACGCGTTACGAGTAAGTTCAGCAGGCTGCAATGAATCTTGATTTTTGGCATTAGCAAAATTACTGCCTCTATAAAAGAACAATAAATGTACAATAGGGGTCGGGCGGTAATGATATTTTGTCACAGCGCTAGGCTGTTGGTATAGGTACGCTAATTAAGAGATTATGTTATAGTCATGCCCTATTTTGAAGCAAATAATAGCTATGCAAGTACCATTGCAGAAGAAAACGACAAAGTCTTTTTGACTAGATTCGAATAAACCCATTTACTAACTAGTGCCTGTCCAGAAACAAGGTTACTTCTTCAAGTTCAAGGCGCGTCGAATTTTTAGTACTTCTAGTCCTAGAAGCGACACAGAACAAGAATTACTAAAAAATTCGATGCCACGTAAAAATTTGGGAAATAGACCGTTTGAGGATGGACGCAAACTAACCACTTGAGAACCCTAATGAAAACAATCCAATTAATGTTACTTACGCTAGTATTAAACTCATCGATGGTAATTGCAGATACCGTTGAACTAACCAACGGCAAAAAAATTGAAGGTACTTTTATTGGGCGTGATGGCGATACCGTAAAATTCAAAGTCGATGGCATGTCCATGACGTTTCAGGCCAAAGATGTCAAGAATATCTCTATGGGCTCTGCTGCCGCGAGTACGTCTACCAAAACCGCGACTAAAGCTGCACCAGCACCAGCGGCCAAAGGCCCGGCGACTATCGCGGCCGGTACGAATGTGACAATCAAGCTGACGGGCACCTTAGATACAGGCAAGCACTCAAAAGGTCATAAATTTTCGGGAGTCCTTGAAGGTGGATTAAGCTCAAATGGTGTCATGGTCGCGCCAGCGGGTAGCAAAGTGCATGGTGTTGTTACAGAATCTGTCAAGGCGCGTCGCGCATCTGGCAACGCGAAAATGATGATTACCCTGACCGATATCAGCATCGGGGGTAGCCTAAAACCGATCCAAACGAGCGGTATCAATGCGGGCACCGCGTCAACGACCGGCGGCACGGTCAAGAAGACGGCACGTGCCGCTGCTCTCGGTGGACTCATCGATGGTTCGAAAGGTGCGAAAACAGGTGCAAAAGTGGGTTTAGGTGCGGCGATTTTGACGCCCGGCCAACAAGTGGTCATTCCAGCAGGTACACTATTGGATTTTCAATTGACCCAGGCGCTGAAGAAATAATAGGCACATTAGATTGTAGTATTTTAGCTGCTGTGTGACCTGTCGTTTTCCTGCCTGTTGAACTGCTAAGGATTCCTGAGTAGTTGGGGCTTTAAAAATTCGAAGCGCCTTTTGGCCATGGATGGCCTTATGCTGCGAATGCATGGATGCATTGGAGTAGC
>JBGMRO010000559.1:0-3115 GCA_048061555.1 Thiohalomonadales bacterium
TTTTTAGACGTCGGTGGTGGGATAACCGTTGACAGAGTCGTTGAGGCCTTTAAGTTGATTTTGTCGGATGAAAATGTCAAGGCAATTTTGGTGAATATATTCGGTGGTATAGTACGCTGTGATCTCATTGCGGATGGAATTATAAAGGCAATGCGACAAGTGAACGTAGCGATTTCGGTCGTCGTTAGGCTGGAAGGCACGAATGTTGAACTTGGCCGTGAAATGATACTGAATAGTGGTTTGGAAATTATATATGCGGAAGGTTTAGCCGATGCCGCGTTGCAGGTAATTAAAAGTGCAAAGAGGGCAAGCTGATGTCTATTTTAGTCAATAAGCATACTCGCCTAATTTGCCAGGGGTTTACCGGAAAACAGGGGAGTTTCCATTCGCAACAAGCGATCGAGTACGGCACCACAATGGTAGGTGGTGTTACGCCGGGTAAAGGTGGGCAGACGCATTTGAACCTACCCGTATTTAATACCGTGCAAGCCGCAGTAGATCAGGCGCAAGCAAATGCCTCCATGATATTTGTGCCCGCGGCCTATGCCGCTGATAGCATATTGGAGGCTATTGAGGCTAGTATTGAGCTGGTTGTTTGTATTACCGAAGGTATTCCGGTATTAGACATGGTCAAAGTTACTGCGGCGCTGCGTGGCAGTAACTCACGTTTGATTGGACCTAATTGCCCGGGGGTGATATCTCCCGGTATTTGTAAAATTGGTATAATGCCGGGACAGATACACCAACAGGGTAGTATCGGGATCGTATCTCGGTCCGGCACACTGACCTATGAGGCCGTACACCAGACGACACAGAATAATCTTGGACAAAGTACCTGTGTGGGTATCGGTGGAGATCCTATCCAGGGCACGTCATTTATAGATTGTTTACAGATGTTTGAGCAGGATAGACAAACCAAAGGTATTATAATGGTCGGGGAGATTGGTGGGGACGCCGAGGAAGCCGCCGCAGATTTTATCAAAAGTAATGTTAGGAAACCCGTGGTTGCCTATATCGCTGGTGTTACCGCGCCCAAAGGAAAACGCATGGGCCATGCGGGTGCCATCATTAGTGGCGGCACAGGGACTGCGCACCACAAATATGTTGCGTTAGAGGCAGCTGGGGTTACCGTCGCTCGTTCTCCTGCCGAACTGGGGGCGAAAATGTTAGAATATTTTAACGGTTAAACTTCGCTCTGATCTTCCGTCGCCATTTGTATTACGTTAATAAATCTAGAATCATGTCCAAGCAATTAAAAGTTGTCCTAGCCCAACTGAATTTCTTAGTGGGTGATATCAATGGGAATACCAATCGAATTATTGACTCTGCGAAGCATGCGCAATTTAAAATGGGCGCAGATGTCATCATTTTTCCCGAGTTAGCAATATGCGGTTATCCACCCGAAGATCTGTTGCTTAAATCCTCCTTTATTGATCAAATCGATCGTAGTATAGAACGAATTTGCCATAGCGTAAAAAATATTAGTGTCGTTCTCGGTTGCCCTGTGCGTGAGAATAATTGCCTGTACAATGTGGCGATAGTGATTAGCGATGGGGAGGTCGTTGCTCGTTACCGCAAACAGTTCCTGCCAAATTATAGTGTGTTTGACGAAAAAAGGTATTTTGCTTGCGATGACGAAGCCTGCGTAGTGACTATTAACGGGGTCAAGGTCGGCATGACGATTTGTGAAGATATTTGGTACAATGAGCCTACAGAGAAGGCCGTGCAACAAGGCGCTGAATTAATATTTAATATTAATGCGTCTCCGTTTCATATATCTAAGATTAGTGAACGAATCGATGTTGTCAGACAGCGAGTTTATGAGAACTCTATCCCGATAGTCTATGTGAACCTTGTGGGTGGGCAAGATGAGCTCGTTTTCGATGGGACGTCGTTCATTATAAACGCGCAGGGACAACTGTTATACGAAGCCCCCTCATTTGAGGAGGATTTATATTGTATACAGTTAGATCTTAATAGCAATGAGCTTCAGTGCGGTTTACAGTTAACCAGCGGACGTCACCGAGAATTAGAAAACATCTATAAAGCGCTCGTCTTAGGGGTTAAAGACTATGTCAAAAAAAATAAATTTCCAGGGGTGTTAATTGGCCTTTCTGGCGGAATCGATTCGGCGCTAACGCTCGCCATTGCGGTGGACGCCTTAGGCAGCCAGAAGGTAGAGGCGGTTTTAATGCCGTCTCGATATACCTCCGACATGAGTATTCATGATGCAATCAAGGAAGCGGAAACTCTGCAGGTCAAGCACCATACCATCTCGATCGAACCCAATTTTTCGGGATTTTTGGAATCCTTGCATGATGTCTTCGCGGGAAACTGTTTGGCCGTAACTGAAGAAAATATACAAGCCCGATGTCGTGGTATATTGTTAATGGCGCTTTCCAATAATTCTGGAAAAATGGTTTTAACCACAGGTAATAAAAGCGAAATGGCGGTTGGTTATGCGACATTGTATGGGGATATGGCGGGTGGTTATAACGCCTTAAAAGATGTCGCAAAGACGCTCGTGTACCGTCTGGCCGAATATAGAAATTCTCTCTCTGTGGTTATTCCTGAGTCTGTTATTCATCGTGCCCCATCGGCAGAACTGGCGGCAGACCAAATCGATGCCGATACGCTACCCGATTACGGTGTATTGGACGAAATTTTGGAGCTGTATGTCGAGAAAGATTATAGTATTGAAGAGATAATACTGCGAGGATTTGATTCGCAAACCGTGCGTAGAGTGATAAGAATGGTCGATTTAAGTGAATATAAACGACGACAAGCAGCGCCTGGTGTGCGCATCACACGTCGGGCATTTGGACTAGACCGACGCTATCCCATTACCTCCGGGCATTGCCAACAAAAAGCTTGATGGTTGAAAAAATAGTCCCTTAATCCTAAATTAATCAGTGAGCGCCTTAAGTGTAGCCGCGTGTTTTGGCTCATAGTTGGGGTAATTTCGATCGAGTAGGCGAGCCGAGTCCTCCGCGAGGTCAAACATTTCCAGCTCCTGGTAGGCGTCTTTCAATAACACAATGGCACTAGGAATGGTTGGTGTTTGCGGGTAATTGGTAATAATATATTTGGCTCGATTGACCACGGCCACGTATGC
>JBGMRO010000560.1:0-3111 GCA_048061555.1 Thiohalomonadales bacterium
GTATTAGCATAGTTAATTCATATTACCCTCTAAGTAAAATCTATACGTTTGTCGCAATAGAACTTTTCTGGGGTAGATTATTTTTGACTTAATTAAGGAATTCTAACTACTTGAATTTGAGTCACAAAAATGTTCGGCCCATAAAAATATGTTATCCATATTTTCTAACCAATAGTAATAACTAACTTATTAGAAAACCCTGCTAAGGTTAGTAAAAAGCGGTTGGCTTTGAGTGGCCGTGTAACATTGACGTATTTTGTTGTGTGAATAAAATCGTAGCGGAATACGAAGTTGAAAGTAAAGCGTGAGGAGATAAGCGTATGAAGAATGTATATAATTATCTATTCGATTCGCAGACAAATTTGTTATGGATGACATATTGGATGTATATCTTGGTTATCCCAGCACTCGTTGGTTTTGTTGTTAATGCTTTTAAATCTAGGCAATTTAAACCCATCTATCTTGGCGAGAAAAATGCTGCTGTAAAAACTGATGTTGGGTTTATCGCCAGTCATCATCAATGGTTAATTCGTCGATTTTCGATTTTTGTTGTGCTCTCAATGTTTGCGGTCGGAACTGTCTATGTCGGGGTGGGTTATGTCGTCGCGGTAGCGGCAATTGTTTGGTGGTTTGCAAGCTTAGTGAGAGGTATGTATGCGCTTACGGTTAGAAAGCCCATGCCCGGGCTTCACTATTCACGGTGAATCGTGATTCGTGATTCGTAATTCGTAAAAAAGCGTCGAATCGGGGCTAAATTATAGTTGCTATGAAATCTTAAGTATTCTGCCTGGTATATTCAGCGCCGTTATCGGCGCTTTTTTTTGGCTTCGATTCGTCAAAATGGGGGCAGGAGAGACATGCGAAGCTTCCGGGTCCTGTTTACGCCCTTACCTACATGCGTCTACTATTAGGCTGATCCTAATAGTTCTCAGCGATCTCTAGTCATGATACGCCGCGATGAATTGATCGCAATAGACTATAGGTGTAGTCTATTGCGAAATTAGGTTGATTGGATCTTATGTGGTTTATTCTCGTGCTTTCGAGTCACCGATAGGATAATCCGGTCGAATTGGGCTGGAATAGGATAGTCGTATCTGTAGTGAAAAAAATTTTCTCAATAAAAAGACCCACGACTTCAGCGCAGGATTTTGAGTCTCTGCTCAATCCCCATACTGAGCACTTATATCGCGTGGCTTATCGATTTTGTGGTAATCGAGATGATGCCGAAGATCTAGTACAGGATCTTTATATTAAACTATTTTCTCGAAATACAGAGCTGGCGGGCATAGAGTTACTCCGGCCCTGGTTGGCTAAGTCTTTGTATCGATTGTATATTGATCAATACCGTCGTAATTCGCGTTCCCCGATAACGCTGGTCAACGATGATCAACAGCATTCCTTGCAGTCGATTGCGCCTGCTGGGGAGGGGCCTGCAGCGAGATTGGCACAAACCGAGCAACAAGCCGCGATTCAGGTTGCGCTGGCGAAATTAAGTGAAGAACATCGAAGTTTGCTCATATTGGCTGATATTGAAGGTTATATCCTGTCTGAATTGACCCAAGTGTTTGATATTCCAGAGGGAACTGTAAAGTCGAGATTACACCGCGCGCGCGCGAAGTTACGTGAATTGTTGGCAGATGGGTGACGTTTACCGCGTTATTTGCCACGTTTCTTGCCACATTAAATGCCACATGAGTTGCCACATTTCACAATAATGGAACTAATTTCCATGGTAATCGTGTTACATAGTAAGAGGCCAATATGAATTGTATTGAAACACAACAGAAGCTGCAAGAATGGATGGATGACCTGATATCGCCACAAACTACGGCGGCGATTCAAACCCATCTGCACGACTGTGCCCCGTGTCAGACGCTCTATGATGAAGAACAAGCGCTTAGAAATGCTCTGCGTAGTATGCCAATAGAGCCCGCTCGAGCGGGTTTTGACCAACGGGTTATACGCCGAGCGCAGCAACACTCGGTAGCCCAACAACATAAGCGACAAGGCTTCTTACAAGGCATGGGGGTCGCGGTTGCGGCAAGTGTCACGCTATTTTTGCTGATTACATTGTTTCCGGGCCTAGATTCAAACGACCAGACAACGGTCGCTAAAAACGAAAGCGATGATGGGCTGCGAATTGCTTTGCATGAGACACACAATTTGAAGTTGGCCTTTTACGCCAACAAGAATATGAAAAATGCCACAGTATCTATCACCCTGCCGGAAAATGTTGCTTTAGTGGGTTATCCCGGTGAAAGGGTGCTGAGTTGGCAGGTAAATTTGGCCAAAGGTGACAATACGCTATCGTTACCGATTAAGGCACTTAAGTTGGATGTCGGTGTATTGGTCGCCAGAATAGAGCATGAAACCCAGAGTAAAATGCTAAAAGTGAAACTAAGGATAACGCAGCCTGGAATGTCGTTAAACGGTGGGCTGTCGGTAAATTTCTCTTGATGTATTTGCGCTAGTTTAGGCTATATTTAGCGTGAATGTCTTTTGAAAGAAAGTGTTAATTGAAAGAGTATGTAGTTGGAACGTCTCATGAATTTGTATAAAAATTTTAATCTAAATCATATTGCGGTATCTCGAGCTCTACGGACGAGTCTTTTTACCCTATGTAGCCTATTAATTTTCGTCATAGCGAATCCTGTGCTTGCCTCTAATCACGAGCTGACGATTCGCATAATAGAAAATGATGATTTTGACACCGCGACTGAGCTAAGTTTACCGCCACGAGGTTCTAGAAGGATACTGACAGGCGCTATTGTCAACCCAAAGACGACTGATGCCCAATCGAGTTCTCCTGATCATGACCGAAAAGATGGTGAGGGCGATGTCCATGAAGACGAAGGCGTAGTACACCCTGACCATGCGGGTCGAGAAGATCAGGATACTCACGACGATGCAAAAGATAGTCGAGAAGACGCAGATGATCTAAAAAATGATCTCAAGGATGCCAAGGACGATAAAGAAGACGTACGCGAAGCTGCTAAAGATGCTCGCGAAGCTGCCAAGGCTGCGCTCGAAGACGCCAAGGACGAGCAGGACGATGCCATAGTAGACGTTAAGGTAGATGCGTCAGACGCGATCGAAGAACCAGGAGCCCCA
>JBGMRO010000561.1:0-3105 GCA_048061555.1 Thiohalomonadales bacterium
GCTTGTAACGCATTTTTTTCAGCGGCCATCAATTCATTGGCAAAGATAGCTAATGAATATTCTTCGGTGGCAATATAATGTTTGGTATTTTCATATTCAAACGAGGTGCGCAGATGCTCGGTTTTTAATTGTGTTGCAATGCCAATTGGATCGTGAAGAAATACCGCGCCTAATTGACTCTTTTGGTGCATGGAACGAATTTGATGATCTTTGACTTTGCTAATGTGTATTATTTCGGCACTGTCATTACCTTGATACCCGGTGAGTGAATCGGCCAGGTTGGTTATTTTAGTCATGCGTTTTGAACGATTAACAGCAGCGTCGGCTTTACCGGTGTTGTTAGCGGGTGCATTATCGCCTAATCGTGGATCGATTGGATCCATCCCCCCCATGCTGTTGATGTATTCCCAGCCCCATTGCACTTCGGAATAGCACATTTCAACGGTTAGTTCTTCGCCATCGATTTTATGGGGTACGACTACCCGGGTGTCTTGCTCAACGGTGGCCTTACGGTCGTATGTGTGGTGATAGGTGTATAGATTAACATCGCGCATTCGGCCGTTCTTGATGACTTCGAGTTCGCGCCAAAGATATCCATTAACATAAACATAGAGCCAACCTTCACGGATTTTCTGACCCTTGTCTTTATTTAAATCAGAAGTGCTATACAACAATGGGATTAACGGTACCGAGACATTGACACCGGTGGAATGAGTTCCGGTCGGATCGGGCGTGACCTTGCCTAATGGTATTCTGTATTTGCCATTAATGCCATTGGGATCGTTAAAAGTTAAAAACTGCTTTTTTTTACTGTTCGTTGCTATTGCGTTAAACCGAAGGGTGCGCGAATATTTTCCTTTTATCGCTGTGCTATCTAGCGGGATGGAAAATACTTTGCCTTTTTCATCACCCATTAACTTTCATCCTCAACTTCAATAATGGATTTAAGCATGAAGGTGTCATCACCGGGTAACTCATGACTGACTTCATATGGTGTTTCTGCGGCTTCAAGTTCAGTTGGTCCTTCATCTGCCACTTCAGGTGGTTTACCTACTCCGGGTTGCTGCAGTGGCATTGGCGAGGTATTTTTATTATTGGATACCATTTTATCGGATTGTCGAGCTGCGGGTATCCCTTCAAAAAAAACATTGTTTGATGCGGTGATAAACTCGGCCATGCCCTGTACGGTACCCGAGATTATGCCACCGCACGAGCCCGGTGCATCACCCTGACTGACAGCGAAATTGGACATTAAGTGACAGGCTGGATTACCATTAATTTTAATCGTTGAAGCAGTCTTGGCTGCATCAGCCGATTTTGCGATATTGGTGTAAGGAATTGGTACACAAAACGGTGGTGTTAAGCAGGTATCGCTGGTGGTGAGTGTGCCATTTGATCCGGCATGGACTGCAGTTAAACCATTTATTAGTATATTGCTCATGCTGTTTTTCCTCCGTGAAAATAGGGATAATTGAGTCTTATCTTATGCTGCTATCAGGTCGTTTGTCCAGATCTGCTTGTGATGTAATTCGTGGATTTTGCAACAATATTGCACCACGAAACAGGAATTCATTGGCTTCACAAATTAGACAATTTTTAACCACTGGATAATTAAAATCAAACCGCGCACCGGCTAATACCAGGTTTAGCGGAATGCTGGCCGCACCAATCTCACCCAGGGTATAACTGGTTTTTAATTCTTCCGGCAGTTTTCGGGATTTGAGTTTGGGTGGTTCGTCAAGCTCACCAAGTTGGTAAGCGACCCGATCTTTTTCGGAGAGTTTATTAGACCAAATTCTTTGGGTGGTTTGGTACCACTCAAGTTCAAAATGTTGTTCGGTTGTACTATTGCGTATTATACAATCAATATCATCTGGTAGTTGTCCTGCTTGTTGTGTTACAGACTGAATTGCCTGACTTAGGCCACTTAGCTGTTTCAAATGGGGTTTGCCACTATTTGGTTCTTCGGCGAAAGCCAAATTTTTAATAATGGCCAGCGCATTGGTTTTTTTAGCATCTATTTTTTCTATGACAACACAAGCAGCTGCTTCACCCGGGATTACACCATCAGAAATCGTGTTACTGCATAATTTATTTTGAGTTACTAATTCATTACACGTTATATCATTCACCAGTGAATCAACACCTGCAAAAATAAGAGTGTCAAATTTACCTTCATTAATGGCGGCTAAGGCGATTTGTAAATTTTTAGTAACATTGGCATCGGCGTTGATAAAATGAACTTGAGAAGCACTAAACTCATCTAATTCTTCTTTCAGAAACTCTTTCCACGAGTCAATATTGATAGTACGACTGCGCTCAAATACCGTTGCAGGAGTAATTATCATAAACAACTGTTTTTTATCAACACCATTTAATGTTACTGGTGGTAATCGCTCTATTGCATCAAGTATGGCATTTTGTAAACACATGATCATTCGATCACCAGGATTGTACTCCTCGAACTTTTGTATTGGTGCAATGATAGCAGGATTGCTTCCGTAACCATCGGGAGATGGGACTTCAGTAAGCGGGTCTTCGGCAGAGGCATTGAGCATAGTTGCAATTGCCCCAAATAACGCAAAATCTTGATTGCCGGTGACACTTTGCAAACCGTAAGACGTAATAGCAAGTTGTAAGGAATTATTACGTTGGTTTTTCGGTTTAGTAGACATAAAATTTAAATCCTAATAAAATTAAACACCAAAGACCGTTATTATCGAATGTTTCATAATCAATCAGGGATCCAGGAGTATTGGGTATAACAATGTTGGTTGCGCCACATAAAAATTGAATTTGGGTGGCTTTTTTTCCGGTTGCATCTTCATTTGACAACAGGTTTGTTGTTGTGCCACTTATTGTAACCGTTAGATTAAAACAGTTATCCGGTGTGGTCGTACACCCGGTCACAATGGCGCGGTTATGATTATGCAAGATAGTAATCGTTTCGCCTGTTTGCCATTGATGTGGCATGTCCAGTACTGCAATAATATTGAGTGTTTGTTGGTTATGCAGTAGCTGACATTCGCTCGGCAAGTCGTTGGTAAATTTGGTAATGATTGCGCTACTAACTTGCCGCGGGGATTTCGGGAATTGTAATATTTG
>JBGMRO010000562.1:0-3083 GCA_048061555.1 Thiohalomonadales bacterium
TGCGTGACCAGCAAAGTGAGTCGGTCGCAGCGTTTAGAAAACTGGTCGCAGACAAGCAACACTCTCCATTGCATCTTGCAGTACTCGCCGATAGTTATCCGGAGATGTTGAAATTACAAACAAAATTGCAAGTCTTAGATAGTGTCGATAAGGTCTTGTCGATAAATTCGCTAATACCCATTGAGCAGACAGGTCGCTTACGAAAATTGCAAGGCTTGTCCTCTAACCTGCCAAACACAAACCTTTCAAATCTCGCCACCGCTATACCGGCTTCGCAGGGAACGACGCTCAGTGAATTACAGCAGGCTCTAACTGGCATTAATGCAACAAAGCAGCCCGTATTGTACCAACAACTATCTTTGCTCATTGCACGGCTCAAAGAACTGCCGCAAGACCGGTCGGAGCGCGTGCTACGACAATTAGATACGGCAATTATGGGGAACTTTAGCGCCTCCCTGCAAATTTTACGACAAAACCTGAACGTCGAAAAGATCACGCTGGAATCACTGCCTCGCCTGCAACGTCGCCAATGGTTAAGCCCGCTCACCGAGCGCTACCTGCTATTAATCTACCCCGCCACTGCAATTTCCGACGAAAAAGACTTACGCAAATTTGTGGGGCAGGTGCAAGAGATCGCACCTCGCGTAACCGACACCCCCGCCATCTCACTCGCGGCGGGTGACGTAGCCGTGTCTGCGTTCAAACAGGCACTTTTAACAGCGCTGGTACTTATCAGCCTATTATTATGGATTATTTATAAAGATTTAAAAAAGACTATATTGATACTGACACCGTTATTATTGGCCGCACTATTCACCGTGGCATTGTCCGCCGTGCTGGGTATTCCATTTAATTTTTCTAATTTAATTGCCATACCCTTGTTACTGGGCATTGGCGTCGACAATGGCATACATATGATCAGTCGAGACCATATCAATAATAAACAACAACATATCCTACATACCAGCACCACGCGCGCAGTCATTCTAAGTGCATTCACGACTATCGTTAGTTTTGGCAATCTCGGATTTTCTTCCCACCCCGGTACCGCCAGCATGGGACAGCTGCTGACCTTAGGTGTATCGATAACATTGTTATGTACCTTATTTGTTTTGCCACTTTTATTGACAAAACCTACAAAATGACATCAATCCTTTCTAGCCCGACTCATCACCCGTAAACATAGCTTTAGTTTTGATTATTGACCGGATCTCGCATAGATATCAGTTGATCTACCCATGGCAAGACGAGTAAAATGGCAACACAATAAGAATCCACCAAATTGCAGCGTAGCACGGCGTTAACGAGCCACTGAGCGCCGAAACTTGAAATATAAAACGTAAGCGAATTTTATTCGTGACGAGTGATTACCGGCTGATACAAATAAGAATCTAAAAAATATTTTAAAATTTATTTCTTTGAAGTCTACAACATGCGTAAAAGTAAATTCTTATCTAACATCCTCGGCGGAGGGATTATAATTTTTCTTAGCGCCTGCGCCAGTTATATTTATACACCGCTACATGAGCAGCCAATCTTCGCCCGGCAAGCCCTGTCCAGCAGCTCCGAACAACTATTTGACTATCCGCGTATAGCACCTATTATCACTAACCATAGCGATCCCGACGACCCCGATCTAGTGTATACCCTACATCAAATAAGTTTGCCCTCCGTTAGCGATAATGGCCAAGACGATAACCTAGTATCCGCACGATTTTATCAGCATAAAGGCCACGCAAAGAAACCCTTGGTTATTATCCTGCCACTTTGGGGCAGTTACACCTACCCTACGGATGTGATTACCGATGACCTCATCGATGCCGTACCCAGCAGGCATGTCCTGCGGGTATTAGGTAAGAACTTTATGCTCGATTGGGGCGCTGCCAGTCGGGCGAAGACACCCGCGCAATTTAAACAAGAAGTGAGCAATATGTCGCTGCGTTTTTCCACCCATGTGACCGATGTACGCCGACTTATCGATTGGGCAGAGACACAGCCAAGCATCGACGCTAAGCGCATCGCCTTAATAGGTTTTAGTCATGGCGCACTCGTGGCGGCCCTCGTCGCGGCGGTTGAGCCCCGCTTACAGGCAACCATTTCCGTCATGGGCGGAACCAATATTCACCAAATCTTGACGTATTGCTCACTGGAACGTACAAATACGATGCGCGAATCTATCACACAGCGATTTGATTGGGGCGAAGCAGACTATCAGCAAGTCCTTGAGGACAGACTTAAACCGTTAGATCTGGTCAATTTTCAGCATCGTGTGAATCCAGAAAAAGTGCTCATTATCGAATCTTATTACGACGATTGCATCCCTGCAAAGTCTCGTGATGACTTGTGGAAGTACATGGGTTATCCGCAAAAAATCAGTTACAAATACAGTCATAAAAAGGCCTTTTTATCAATGACGATACTAGGTGCATTTTCCATGCGTGACAAGATTTACGCTTTTCTAGATAAACAATTATAATCCTGCGATTATGTTTCTGCAGCGGGTAATCATGCACTAGGTTAAATTATGCTTTTGAGACCATTCCCCATAATACTCTTCGTCCTATTTATGTCGTTTTCCATCGACGGTTTTTCTGCATCGATTAAACCACGTATACTAACGATCGCTATTGACGCCATTCCCTATGCTGTCGTAAAAGATTTGCATGACCTGCATCATGGTAAAAAAAGACTATTCGCTGACTTAAAGGGACCCGCCGCTGTCATTACGACCTTCCCTTCAAATTCTTACACAGCGTGGTCTGGAATATTACAACCCTATGGCGTGGCTAAATCACTGGGTTATGAAGCACGCTACTTTGATATCGAGACTGCCGAAGTCGTCGGTGGTTTAAGTCTTACCAAGGTCCCCGCGCCCTGGAAGGATTTTTTTGACTGGAAGCTAGACGGCGTTATACGTAAGGCAATCGCATACGGCTGGCCACAAAAATACGCCGTTACCGAAATGGAAGATGGCATGCAAGCTTTTTTGGCGTCAGACAAACAACATTATTCGATGTATATAGTCTCTACCGATGGTGTCGGACATATTCAGGGACCGTCGGCATTCGCAGAATTTTTACAAA
>JBGMRO010000563.1:0-3071 GCA_048061555.1 Thiohalomonadales bacterium
AATGGCGCTACACCAAATACGTATTTTATTTCGAAGTCCTGCATCTTGCCGTTTGGCCCATCCGTATTGACAAAATACTTGCCCGCTTTGGTAAAAAAACGAGAAGTGATGTCAAAATAGTCAAACGTCGAATTATTAAAATCCGCTAATACCGTCTTTTTGTTTGCGACTTGCATGGCCAACTGGTGATGGGAGCCCTGCCACTGTTGGTATTGCTGGCGATGACAACCCTTACATTGATCGCTGCCTACATACTCTGTTTGATTGGCACCGGCGATTCCCCAGTAAAAAAATAAGCAATAATAGATTAGATAAGACCTGGACATTATTTTTGTAGAAGACTCAAATTATTTTGGTGTATGCCAAATCGGCGATGGTTAAGCTCGTTCATGCGTGGGGATCTTGGCCTGCTAACGCTTAGTATCATTGGCCGCCCAATCTAGCGCCTGCATTAGTCGCGCATAGGATTGATCCAGCGTAAATGCGAAAAACGAGCAAAATCATTGTCGCAGGATACCATTGCTGCTCCATGTCCTATCGCGATCGCTGCTAAGTGTGCATCGGTAGTTAGATTACCTGCGCTGCCAACGGATTCCAGTAATTCACTCAGTATATTAAAATGGTCTTTTGATTCTTGCACGATAACCGTATTAGGATGTTTGAGCCATGCATCTACCTTAATCAAAGATTCTTTAGTGGAAAGTGGCTGCGGAAATATTCTAGGATTAGTAGAAAGACGAATAAATCCACTCAATACGTTCCACGTTAGACCGATATAGCCATCACCATTGAGATTGTCCAACCACCACTTGTAAATAGCCTTGTGCTGCTCGAACGAGGTATTGATCACGTATAACAGGATATTGAGATCTATGATCTTCACTTTCTAATTTCAATCTTACGCAAAATCTCCTCGTCTTCAAGGTGCGCAGATATCGCTAAGGCCTTATCTAAATTTACAAAAGGACGACCTAATTCGAATACTTTCTCAGCGTACAATGATTTGGACGGAATAGAGTCTTGTCGAGCACGCAGCCCAATACGCAGCACCCGGTTAACCACTTGGGTCAGGGGTATTTTTTCTTTGTGCGCAACGTCTTTAAGCGCTACCAGTAAATTGTCGTCGATGCGTAATGTCGTTCTCATATAGACATCATAGCATCAGGCAATGTGATGTCAAAGCATCACCTTGTTCGCATATTCTATACCCATGAGCATAGTCGCGTAGATGGGGCCACCACGAAGAATTACCTTTCGCTTTATTTATCAGTGAGTAAGAAACTAAACATAAGGAATAGGATCGGCTAAAAGAGTGCTGCCCAGGGCCAGATGCAGTAATCTCAGTTAATTCAATGGCTTGTAATGTCTGATTCGTACATAATTCGCACTGGTATATAAAAATACCGGTATCTGCCCGGCACACAGATTCTACAAACATACAGGATAACCACAAGAGTGAGTCAATTTGTTCGGATCGTTACAACCTCACAACAAATCTAATGACTAGATCAGAAATTTGTAGTGCGTGAAAGGAACACCGTGAAAACCTCCTCCAAGTGCCTCCTATTCCCTTAAAATTTGGGAACTGTAAAAATCTATCTGAGTTGTCTCTTTAATATTCATGTTCGCCAATGCCTTAACCGAGGTTTATGAGCTATGTTTAGATAGACCAGTAGGGGGTAGCCTGTATGAAAATAGCTCAAGTTGCACCACTCATTGAGAGTGTACCGCCAAAATTTTATGGAGGCACTGAAAGAGTTGCCTCGTATTTAACAGAAGAACTCGTCAAACAGGGCCATGACGTCACCCTCTTTGCAAGTGGTGATTCTGTCACAACGGCACAACTTAAAAGCGTTGTTCCAAAAGCGTTACGGTTAACAGAAAATAGTAATTCAACAATCTATCATATTCTTATGATAGAAGAAGTGCTTAAACAAGCATCCAACTTTGATATTATACATTTTCATCTCGACAGCCTGCAATTTCCATCGGCTCGTCGGATGAAGGTGCCTCATGTCACCACATTACATGGCCGACTGGACATTCGTGATTTTATCGACATACTCAACGAATTTCGTGACCTGCCTTTGGTTTCCATTTCAAACGATCAACGCCTGCCCGTTCCTGATATTAATTGGCAAGCAACGGTTCACAATGGCATACCCGATGATCTTTATAGCTTTCATGCAAGCCAGGGCAATTACCTCGCTTTTCTAGGACGTATTTCTCCAGAAAAAGGCGTAGACCACGCAATTGAAATAGCGAAACGGATTAATATACCTCTAAAAATTGCCGCTAAAGTGGATAAGACAGATATGCAGTACTTTGAAATGCATATTAAACCTCTGTTGGATCATCCGTTGATTGATTACGTTGGGGAGATTGGAGAAAAAGAAAAAGATCATTTTCTTGGCAATGCCTATGCACTTATTTTGCCCATCAATTGGCCGGAACCCTTTGGCCTGGTACTCATTGAAGCAATGGCCTGTGGTACACCCGTAATTGCATATCGACGTGGTGCTATTCCAGAAATTGTAGAGAACGGTGTAAATGGATATGTCGTAACCAATATAGAAGACGCAGTTGTTGCCGTGGATAAATTAATGTCTATAGATCGTCATGCGTGCCGAGAATCATTTCTGCAACGTTTTTCTGTAAAAATTATGGCGGAGCGGTATGTTCAGGTTTACGAAAAACTAATTAACCAATAGAAGAAAGTCTAAATATGGAAGACGCAATTAAAGTAGACGATAAATGGTATGTGTCATCTACCTCCTCTCATACGGACGATCGAACTCTTGCCCTCAAGCAGGGAGAGTTGTTTGCATTATTTAACCGCCATGGTGATATCCAACGATTGGGAATAGGTGAGCAGGGTTTATATTTTGACGGCACTCGTTATTTATCTCATTTAGGGCTGATGATTAATGATCGACGCCCTATATTATTGCATTCAACAATTAGAAAAGATAATACAATACTTGATGTCGATCTGACAAACCCTGATATTTATGAAGCAGGAAAACTGATTATCCCAAAAGACACCGTGCACCTCTATCGAGGAAAAATAC
>JBGMRO010000564.1:0-3054 GCA_048061555.1 Thiohalomonadales bacterium
AGCGACGCATAAGGCAATTTCATTGCCGCTCTTATCACGCGGCATTGATTGGCGTATGTGCTAAGAAGTTGTTGCCGATAAAGATAATATTTGATCCAAGATCACCATTTCCGGAGGAAAATCTCGTACCAGGGGTATGGGGGAAGGTGGGTTTAAACTACTATTTCTGGAAAAGTGCTGAAAAATTTATTTGTAAAAAATCAGATGTGGTGGTTGCGATCAGTGAACCATTTAAGGAGTCACTTAAGAAGATAGCTCCGAGTATTAAAGTTGTCGTAATTCCAAATAACTACCCAAAAATATTTATGGAAGATGGCAAGGTTCCAGTGCGCTATGAGGATTCTAGTAACCTTGGACAAATGTGTTATCTAGGGTCTTTGGGTAATTGGAATACCCCTGATCCATACGTTAGCTTTCTTAAATATCTTGTAGAACATAGTCAGATTGTAAAAGGTGCAAAGTTTATAGTGCCACCGGGGAATATAAGTTTGGTGCGTCACGCCCTACAAGGAACTGGGCTAGAAGAGAAAGTTTCAGTGTTGTCAGTAGCGCAAGCAGATGTCATTGAGCGCGCGTCTGATTGTATTGCGGGCATGCAAATAATGCCACGAACGGATGATAGGCTAAGCATAAAATTTGTTGAGTACTTGGCATCAGGAATGCCAGTTATTGTGTCAGAGAATGTTCGCGGAGCAGCCTATGTTGCGGAGAAATTGGGGGTGGGGTTCGTATTGAAATCGGATATGAGCAACATCGGCGAAGCAGTCGAATTTATCTCTAAAGTGTCATTGGATAGAGCATTCTGGCGAAAAAGGTGCGTCGACACCGCAAATAGGTATTTTTCCCCGAGAGTAGTTGCAGATGAGTTGGTAAAGATATACGAGAGTATTTAAGTGAATCGGTGATTTGTGATATGGATTTCGTGCGCTACTACGACCGAGCCGTTTGAGGCAAGTGTTTGTTTCATGGGGCAGAAGTGCGTTATGAAGGGTGCTGTTAATTTGAAAACTATGTGGCTTCCGTTCTTGGTGTTTTTCCAGTTATACGGAACAAAAATATGGTTCGTTGATACCATCATTGTTTCAAGCGCATTTGTGGTCTTGATGTTCAGCAGACATCTAAGACTTAGCAGGTTTCAGCTTTATTTCATCGCGCTTGTTTGGCTTTTCTATATGTACATGCTACTAACACAGCTAGCATCTCCCTATATAGATCCGTATATATTAGGGCGCTATCTGAGAATGATTCTATCAGCTTTGTTTTTGGCGGTCATTGTTAGGGCAATACGGTTTCGTGCTACAGCAATAAAACAAATAGTAGGCAATTTGATATTGCTCCATGGGGTGGTGGTGGTTGCGCAAATAGTTGTTCCACCGTTGAAAGAATACATGGCGCCTCTTGTGGCCTTTCCCAAGGATATGCTGGCGATTAGATCATTTGGCCTTGTTGGAAGTTACGATATGGCGTCGTTGTATATATGTGTAGGTATGGTTATATTTGTTAGTCGTTATATGGAAAAGCGTAAAGAGCGTTATATCCTATCGTTGTTATTTTTGTGGGGTGCAGGCCTTTTTACGGGGCGTATGTTTATGATAACCGGAACGCTCATATTGCTGCTCGCCGTAGTTGCGATAATATGGCGCTCGGGTTTGATGACCAGGGTCTGGGTTGTGATATGCAGTACTGGCGCATTGGCTATATTCTGGGTAACGTTTGGGCCGTTCCTGCTGGCGTCCATGGGGCTATTGGAGGCGGACAATTACAATCTAAATTCTAATTTTCTAACTGATGGGAGTTACTATATCGGAACATTAGGCGTGATGGTGCGCCACATATTTTTACCAAGTGACCCGATTAATCTGTTTTTAGGAGGGCTTCCCGACCCACCCTCAGACAATGGGTATGTGAGGTTGATATACACAACTGGCGTCATCGGGCTCACATGGATGTTATTTGCGTATATCTATATGGCGAGCGCTGTATGGATGAAAAGAGTGTTAGATAGATGGGTTGTGGTTGCTACGATAATTTTGATTCTTATATATAATGTTAAAATGTTGATGATAGGAGCAAGAGGCATTACAGAATTATTGTTGTTGCTGACTTATTCCGCTTATTCGGGTAGTAGAGGCTCATTGACTAATTCGCGCCAAGCGGTGCGAAGGATTGTTAGTGTGTGAAGCCATTTGGAGTTAATTTGGTGAATAGTCCGTGTAATGACTCTGGTTGCGCAGTTGAAGATTGTGTCTTGTCAATTGTAATTGTAAATTATAATACGAGAGATCTATTGGCGCAGTGCGTTCTTTCAATACTAAACAATACGCCGAATATTTCGTTTGAAATAATTGTTGTAGATAATGCTTCGCATGATGGTAGTTCGCAATATATCCAGGAGAATTATGAACAAGTCAGGTTGATAGTAAATGACTCAAACTTGGGTTTCTCCAAGGGGAACAACGTCGGAATTCAGGCGACGAAGGGTAAGTATGTGTTGTTATTGAATAGCGACACGATAGTAATTCAGGGAGCCATGGATGTTTTAGTTGACTACCTGGACGCAAGAAGCGATGTGGCTGCAGTGGGCCCAATGCTGTTGAATAAAGATTTGACTATTCAGCGTTCCTGGTTTGATTTCCCTTCAGTGGCGAAGACCTTTAGCCATATCCTGGGCTTGTCGCGTTTAATCTATAAGGTGGCGAGCTATCAGTATGTATCGACGGTATTTTCTTATTTAGGCTTTGAGCCTGCATTTATGAAGCGGGATTTTAATAAGCCGGCAAGAGTAGATTATCTTATATTCGCATGTGTATTGATAAGGAGAACGCTATTCGAAGAAATGGGCTTATTAGACGAAGGTCTGTTTTTTTATCATGAGGATTATGAGTTTGGCTATAGGATGTATACTCTCGGGTTGCGGTTACATTACTTACCAAATGCAAAGATTATTCATTTGGGCGGTGGTACGTCGACCAAGTATCTACTGAAGACATACCGTGAGAATTTTAGAGGGATATTTTATGTGTATGGAAAATACCATGGTGCAGTGAGAAATAT
>JBGMRO010000565.1:0-3054 GCA_048061555.1 Thiohalomonadales bacterium
AAATAATCGTTGCCTTCGTAATTTGTTGAAACATCATAGTCCACGTCGACTTCGCAACTTCGATAGTAGCTTTTATCATATGATTCACAACAATTTAGTGACGCATCTGTGGCAGACACGCATACCTCTGCATTTGTATCATATTCATATTCACAGTCATCCCCTGACACAGTAGATCCGCCAGATGACATTTTATTGCCAGAGATTACTTGTAAATAGTTGGCGCTCACCCATCCATACTGGTAATCATTAGATTTGTGCTTGCTTTGGTAAAGAATTTTTACCCATGCGCCTCTTATATCGATCACAGCTACAATCGACCCCCTAGGTAGTGAAGTGATGACATCACCAGACGGTGCATCACGCACATTCAACGATGCTGCCGTTGTTTTTGCCAGGGTGGTTGCACTAACCTCGAATGCAAAAACAGCCATAATAAATGCAGCAATTAGGTATAAATTCCGCAGCATAGGTCGATACCATTAAATCCATAACGACTAGATGAACGAGATCTCACGTCTTGTTATCAGCTTATAAGTTCTAATCATTCTTAGATGGTAAAATAGCTTTAAATCAGCTATGTTTCCTCAACCTAAGTCGCAAATTCCTGTCACTACGGTCTGCAAGTAATCAATTCCAATAAAAGACTTTATTTTCCCCTCTTGCCGCGTCCTTATTGCCAATGATTCAGCAACCCCACGTTTTTCGGCGAATGAGAAAACTTTAAAACTACCCCCATCAACAACTTTCATTTGGTAATCACCTTGATTATTAAAAGCACCTCCAATAACTCTCCCTGTAGATCTCTCAACTGAAAAGGATGCTTTTGTGTAATAATATTTTTCAGGCTTAACGAGTAGCCCCTCATCCGTAAGGTGATATTCATTTTTCACTTCGCACCTGAAAGTCAGTTCATCAGCAACGGAGTTGATAGAACCGCCCAAAATTATTATGTGAACAAGAAGAATCCCAAAAAATATTTTCCCCGCCATATTCTCCTCCCGTCAAACAGGCTATATACGGTGACGGTAACAAAAGGGTAGTTATTTGGGAATCGACCTAAATCAAGCGCTGTAAGAAATGGCTTACACCAAAATCAAACACGGCTTACAGACGGCGGTACGGCTGGGGGATACAGTAGCCCTGACCTTCGCGTCTGGTACCGAGTCGCCTATAAGGTCCGCATGGCCCCCATCTTGGGGGCTTTGCTTTGCAGCCTGGTTGCCTCCGTTATGGAGTGACTTTCAACTCATCTTTTTAGCGTTTATGAGCCCTTCTACGGTACTCACTCGAGAGTCCTAGCTATAGAATAAATTTATCTGTAATAACATTAATTCTTAATAGGTTACCTATCTATAAAAACATTTATGTATTCATTTTGAGTTAAATCATTTAAAATCCAGCGGAAATGGGGATAAATCGCTATTTCACAGCACAAGAGGTTATCGCGTGCACCAGCATCACTTATCGGCGGCTAGACTATTGGGTGCGACAGGGAATAATTCGCGCCAGCCGCCGGTCAGTAGTAAGACGGGGTACACCCAGGCTTTTTACTTTCACTGATATTGTGGAAGTGAGAGTGGCTATGAAGCTGATTGACAATGGGTTGAGACTCGCCACTCTACGGAAGAGCCTAAAGTCGATACGACGGCAGTTGCCGAACATAGAGGCACCACTTGCCTCTAAGCGGCTTGTCACAGATGGGAAGACAGTATTTCGCTATGATCCCGACCTAGGAGCTTTAGAGAGCATGGATGAATACGGGCAGTTTGCTTTTTGGTTCGGATTAGGCGAAGAGGTTCAAGCTGTAATCAGGGAGGTTGAAAAGATGCCTAAGCCCGTTCGTTACAAAAGGCGAATGGCTTAAGATTAGAACCAAATCTATATTAGGTGTTTTATATTGAGTGTGGATTTAGCTAAGGAGGTATAGATTTAATGAGTGCACCAAGTCATCGTATTAGGCAGGCGGAGCACATTAGCTATGGTCTATTGGCTATAAACGCTATTGATGCTCTCGAAAAATTGATTCAAAAAAATGAATTAACTGATAGTGACTATACTGCCTTATCCAAGGCATCTGTTTTTTTAGTTGATATTGCTAATGGTGCAGATTTGGTAACAAAAGCAAGTTACCACGGTCATAATTCGTTAGCTTCCATGAACGCACTCGATGTTGCAATCGGACCCTTAGAACAACTACAGGATTTAGTTCAAGATAAGAAAGAGATTGCAAGCATTCTGAGACAACTTGCCGATAAGCTACAAACGATTGCTGAAAGTAAGCAACCAATAATGGGAAATGACGAACATCGTCTGTTAAGCCTAAATAAGTTTTTTGAAGGGCTAAATAACTCGTTAGTTAGAGAAATGACCCGTAGCCGACAGAAGTTGGGATCATCAAGGTCTTCTAATAGCAGAAATAACATTGCTATTGGATAGCAATGACCATCCATGTAGATCTTATCCGAAAGCGTGCTTATGTTTTATGCCTAGGTTTTGAGCAGCGGCTTTCAGAAGTCTTCTCATCTTATTACCCGGATTCTAATCCGAACAAACTTATACAGTGTCTTCATGATCTGGTCGCTCGAATAGAACTACTAATTGAGTCGAGTGATAAGAGGCGGCTTGACTGGATTTGCGCTGTTCTGGAACGCCTTGAATATTTCATAGCGGATTTGAATTACGCAAATAGTGAAGAAATTCCGAGAGGCTTGGTATCAATTCTGTCTGAGCTCTCAAAAACACTATATCCTAATGTTATTCTTTTAGCCGCGCCCCAGAGAGAGTATTTCTATTACAGCATTGAAGACGTGCTACCAGATCTGAATAAATACGTCGACATACTATCTTCTGAGGAAGATAAGAAATTCGTTCTTAGTGCGTTCCAAGACCGCTTGGATGTAATACGTTTTCCTCGTATTGAACGCGACAATATTCTTAGTTATCCGATTTTTGGGCATGAGCTAGGCCACCCAATTGCTGACGAATTTCTTGAAAAGGAGGAGTCGTCGGGAAGCAAGTACAAAGTTCGCTTGGAAAAAGCGACATCAGATG
>JBGMRO010000566.1:0-3049 GCA_048061555.1 Thiohalomonadales bacterium
CAGGAAATGAATATGACTCACCCTAAACACCTAAATCTCAAACGCTTTGGGTATAGAACCCTGCTTTCTGTAATTAAACCGATTAAATTTACTTGTTGACCTGCGCGAGGCGGGTGACATCAGAGAATGGCATAAATTCAGGGTTGAAAAACTGCGTTGCGACCTCATCAGCGAAAAATCGTCCAGATTTTGTCAACCATAATCTATTTTGGTCTTCTTCCAGTAAACCCAATGTTTTTAGTCCAGCGATTTCGATGCCGAAACGCTCATTGATATCCTCGCCGGTCCGCTGCAGAAATAGCGATTTATCTACCCCTAGATTTTTTAAAGGTAATATCAAACAACGGCGTAGGTAGTCGTCGTTGCTACGAATCTTGCCACGGTTTATGGCGATCTTACCCTTGTCGATTAAATCATAATAATGTTGCAGATTGGCGTCTCCCACGTTAATGGCAAACACACCACGAAAATTGGACCAGGCGGAAACACCAACACCGATTACATCGGCGAGGTGGCAGGCCCAATCTCTTAAATAGTGGGAGATATCGTTGGCTTTTTTGGCAAATACCCGCGTCTGATGCTCGTTATACCCGTGCTGTTCGGAGATTAAGATGCCTATTTGTTTCATTAACAAAACGGTATCAGTATCTGGAAAACGCTCGGGGAATTTGCTGGCCTGGCTCAGGATATTACCCTGCCGATCGCCATGTTGTTTGATACGCAGGCGATAGAGCTGATAGCCTTCTATTCCGAGGGCAACACACTCCAGCATATTTTCAGTCCACATCTCCAGGGTTTGTTTTGGGTAACCGAATATCAGGTCAATAAAAATATTATCTATGCCCACAGCACGCATATTATCAATAGACTCTAGCGTTTGTGCATGGTTATGTGTGCGGCCCATGTATGCGAGTACGTTATCGTTAAATGATTGTACACCCAGACTAATGCGATCTACGCCGTAATCCTTCATGATCTGGAGCTTTTCGCGGCCCTGCGATCCAATGACCGTGGTGGGCTCTGCTTCCACCGAAAACTGACTGCAGCTACTGAGATCAAAATGCGTGGTAAACATTTTCATCAGTCGTTCCATTTGCCTTGGCGAAGGGTACGTAGGTGTGCCACCGCCAAATAAGACCGACTGCACCGCAATGGCATCTACGCCAATTTGCTGTTTATAGAGAATCATCTCCCTTTCTAGGTAATCGAGATAGACGTCTACGGCCTCGGTAGGACTCTTAGTCTTAGTGATCCAGTGGCAAAATGTGCAGCGTGATGGGCAAAAAGGTATATGTACATAAGCCAGTGTCGGGTACGTTGTGTGTTTTGTCGGCTTTGAGAATAGTGCATCTTGGTTCATGTCCGAAAACATGGTTAACGGCGGGTAACCGATAACCGGAAAAAAATCGGCACCTCGGTCGGGTAAAATGCCAGAATCTTGTATCCGATCAATCGGCATAGATCGCAATTCTTGTCGAGCTCGCTCTATCCAATATTGTGTATCCATGTCGTATTTCCTGTTAGTCAAACCGAGCTCACGTAGAGAGCTTACACCCTAAAATATTTAAAATGTAGAAGAAAAATGCCCACCATTTTCACTGCCGGGCCAGGAATTAAAATTCCTGGCGATAGTCAGGTTAATTTCAGTTATTTCGCTTTGTAGAAATGTATATGACGTACATTTTTCACCTAAGTTTCAAATATTTTGGGTATCGTATCGGAGTTATCCGATGAATGGTTGAATAGTGCAATTCCTAGAAAAGTTGCGCCCACGATACCACCGGCCCACTGGTATATTGGGGTCAACTGAAAGCCCTCAAAACCCAAACCATAGAGCATGACAAATCCTACCCAGGTGGGGCCCGCACAGTGTTCAATCGCGGTCATATAGGTGAAAGAAAAACTCATGAAAACGCTTCCCACTAGCGCTAATTTTAGATTTTTTTGTTCTGGCGGACGGGTACTATGGTTATGACGGGAGGCAACCTTAGCAAATAATACGGCAGAGAATAGATACACAAATAGGGTGATACTGTCGATTTCGTAAGTCCAGAGATTGAGTCCACTACGTGCGTCCGTATGGGCGAATGCCACAATAGATTTGGTGGCGATGAATTGCAATGCGCCAAACGGATCATCTTGCCACAAGACTAAAAACAAGGACATATACTGAAGAATAGGGGAGAATATTGTATTTATAATACTCAAGTTTATTAACATTAGCAGGGATAAGCCCGTGCCGACAATGGCAACAAAGATGAGTATGATAAGCGTCCAAGTTTGGTAAAATATTTGCTGAGGCATCGGGTCTATTATATTTTGCTACGGCGAAACGAGCCAGAGTAACGCTAAGCGCGACTGGCTAATGACCCCAAATGTGTTAAGGTTTTATAATTAATCTAAGCACTATAATACCGAAAAATTCTATCTTAGACCTGATAATATTTAAAAATATTCTGGCTAGTGTATCTATAACAAGGGTATACCAGCATAGATAGAAAACTATCGTGCAAGAAACCACGGTAAGTTCAATGGCGAAATATTACTGTATCTTGCTGTATTTATTACTAATAATTAAGAAATCACTATGTCATTGTATGTTATCGGGGATATCCAGGGTTGTTATGATTCGTTACGTGAACTGTTACGAAAAATTGCCTACAATGGCCAATACGACCAACTCTGGTTTACTGGCGACCTCGTGAATAGAGGCCCTAAATCACTAGAAACATTGCGTTTTATTAAATCACTTAAAAATAGTGTGGTTGTGCTAGGAAATCACGACCTACACCTACTGGCGGTGGCGTATGCGGGCGCAAAGCAATCACAATATGATACCCTAGATCCAATACTAGAAGCGCCAGACAGAGAGAGTTTACTGACCTGGTTACGACAGCGTCCCTTGTTACATCATGATAGGCGGCGTGATTTGACTTTGATACATGCGGGCTTGGCCCCACAATGGTCCCTTGATGTTGCAAAAAAATGTGCAGCCGAGGTCGAACAGGTACTTCAAGGGCAATTTTTTATAAATTTTTTATGAAAAATG
>JBGMRO010000567.1:0-3049 GCA_048061555.1 Thiohalomonadales bacterium
AAATAACCCCGCGTAATCTCGGTTCACTGATTGCGTTATATGAACATAAAATATTCGTGCAAGGTGTTATATGGAATGTCAATTCATTTGACCAATGGGGTGTCGAATTAGGTAAGCAACTCGCAAGTAATATCTTGCCCGAATTAGAGAATAACCGACCTGTAACTTCACACGATTCGTCGACTAACGGCCTTATTAACCACTACCTAACTAAACGCAATTCTTAGGCTGCTGAATTTTAGGAGTGAAAATAGAGAAGCAGAATAAATGCGGAATTTTATTAGTCACTGAATATCGAAAAACCATTGATAATTGGCTTTTAGGAGTAATCTTTTTATTTTTTCGGAACAATTTTTTAGACAAATTTCCACTTCACCGCTGCCAAAACGCTCTCGCATCATCAGCAACATGCTCAGTGCTGACTCATCCATATATGCAACATCCGACATATCTAGCACGATCATATTTGAAGTTATATTTTCATAACAAGCGAAAAATTCGTCATCCATCGCCACGTCAAAACGACCAATAATCGAAATAGTTGATGTATCATCTTCTTCGGAAAATTCAGCCCTACAACTCATTACTGCGCTCATAACTACTGCTCCTAATACAACAATTCGGTATAACGTTATATCTCTACCTGGTACCATTATAGTCTACAGAGATAAAAACTTTAATCTTTTTAGTCAATACTAACGTCTCAAACCGATCAATTGCTGTGTTATACTGCTAACTATCGCAATAATTTCAATTATTTATAAGCACGTAAAAATAACTGTCAGAACTCACGCTAAGGTTACGATTTCGACTAAACGGCCTATATGAGTGATCAATAACACACTGGAAGAGATCGCGGCGCGAACTAGAGTAAACCCAACAAATGTAGCTTATTGGGCTCAGCAAATTCAATATGAACAGACTAATAATTTGCGTACTAGACAACCCGATTTACAACATTATTTACAACATTATTTACAACATTATTTACAATAATCATTTACAACATTATTAAGACAATAGCAACCGGATATGACCCTACATCCTCGTATTTATTTGTTCAGAGTTCTGATTATTGCAGCAACCGTCTCCGTAGTGTGGCATCTTCTACTCATATTCTACATGCCGCCTTTTGAAGATATGGAAATATTCTCACTACAAAGCCAGAGCGGCCTACCTGAGAATAATTTACGGATAAAATTAGCAGGGAAAAAACAGTCCGGTACGACGGATGAGCAAGGCGAGCCTGGTCAAGCGGGCTCTATTTCAGATGAATTTTCCATCGACAACGAAAAATGGGCTGAGCTTTTATCAAAACTTGAAGATAATACCGGGTTAACAAACGCCTATAAAGCAAATAACGATGATATAGACTCAAAAACCAAGGTTAAAAAATCATATATTTATCGAGAACGAAAGCACGAAGATATCGTAATAAAAGATGTCTTCCCGACCATTCACAATATAAATAAACCCTTCGCTGAGATTCTAGCTGCCGCCCCTAAAGATCTACAGGAACACAACGAACGTAACCAAATTATAAAATCTTACCGTGATTGGACACTAGGGAAGAATAACGCGACAACGCTTTTTGTCAATATAGAAAACAATGTAAACAAAAGACTCTTGACGCCTTTGATTTTCCCCAAAAATAAACGTACTCAGTATTTTGATGATAATTTGACATTACCCAAGGGTCTGCAACTCTCAAATTTCATTCGTCGATATTTTCATTATGATCCTGACAAAGGCGACTTACCGATTGCAACCCGCGAACTGTATTACCAAAATTTACAAAGGTTAGCCTATTCATTTAGCAGCGATCCTAGCTTCCTTTTTCTTGATTATTTTCTAGAAAATTTGAACAAGGAAGATTTCTTGAAAAACTCACTCTTTCAGGCTTCAAAATTGGATGGCACAAAAACTCAAACGGAATTATTATTCGCATTGGAAGATATATATCATATCCAACAACGAGCCTGGCGATACTATTTCCAATATGAAAAAATATATCCATCATTCCCCGAAAAGAATAAACTATACCTTCGTAACGAGACATTAAAAAGAGTAATAGAGGGATACAAAGACACACTGAAGTCAAAAGACATCGACAGTTACGAAAAAATCGAATATTTGTATCGAATCAAAAGAGAAGAAATACTCGATTACTTAATAGCACATACTCCAGAAGCCTATCGGCTTTCCGATGCCCTATTTGAAAAAGCTGCGCTCTATTGGCAGGCGGGATATAGAAAGAAAGATAGCGAGCTTATGGCTAAGGCGGTCGAGCTTTGGGCATCAATTCCGCTTGAGGAACCTCAACAAGCAACGAGCACTTCCAACCTAAGTCAGACGACTTTAAAACAACTAAGCCCCAGCTTAGTAAAATTTTTACGCAGTAATGGCCTCTCAAATCAGGCCGCGACTCACGATATTCAACGTATTATCAGCTCACGTCATTCAGTAAGAATATTGAAAAAAAGGCAGCGTGAAGAGCAATTATTATGGACGGGAGATTGAATCTAGAATCACCAGTAAAGCGCGTCATTTTTGTATCACTAACCATTGATTGTATTTCTGTTCTTTTGTCAGCATCGCCATCGCTGGACTCGTAGATGGAAGTGAAACGTATTGCAAAGTTAACGTACTGGGCAGCAATGGCATCACGTGTTTGCGATACAAATTTTCGGCCTTTTTGCCGTTAAAGTAGACTATTTTAATGGAGGGGTGAGACTCAAAAAAACATACAAAGTCGTTAACAATGACTGTCTTCGACACGATAGAGGCATCCAAGCTACCTTTTCTCGAACAATATTGCAGCACATCCCATACGGCTATGCCATTTTTCAATAACAATTTTTTCTTATTTTGATAGGATAACTCCTGCTCAAACCTCAAAATACGTGTCAGAATAAACCAAAAGCTATTATATTTATGGGCATAATATTGCTTCTCTGCGAGTGATTTTTCACCAGGCATAGAGCCCAATATTAATATTGAGCAATGAGTGTTAGATATGGGTGGGAACCCACTAATTATTTCCAATTAT
>JBGMRO010000568.1:0-3044 GCA_048061555.1 Thiohalomonadales bacterium
CGGGGTGGGACTTGCAGAAAGTCGCAATATTCGATTTTTTTCCGCAAACCATCCACGTGGAATCAGCCGCATTACTAATTAAGGTTAAATGAAACATCTGCTCATACTCGGACTAATTTTAGCCCTCGCTGCCTGTGCCTACAATGGCAGATACAGCGCTGTCTCTGCAAAACAAAATTTACTGTTAGCTAATGAGTTTTTATCCAAAAATAAGACAACCGCTGGCATAGTCGAATTATCGTCGGGTCTACAATACAAGATTGTGAAGTCTGGCACGGGCAATATTCCCACCGATAGCGCGACGGTCTCGGTGTACTATCGCGGCTATTTTTTAGGTGAAGAAGAGCCGTTTGATATCGCAGAGGATGAATCGGCAGCGACCATTATCCCGATACCTGGCGTCATAGACGGTTGGCGGGAGGCGCTTACCCTGATGAGAGAAGGAGACGAATGGATCATTTATATCCCACCGCATTTGGCCTATGGAGACAAGGGTGCGAAACCTGTCGTCGGGCCGAATATGTTGCTGATTTATGATATAACTTTGTTACGCCTCTGGTAAAAATGGATACAGGGGCATAATAACTTCGCAAAAGTCTTATTCCAGGCTGTGGATAGTCTTACGGATTTTTTCTATGGCTTGATCTATCTGTTGCCTATTTATGATAAGCGGTGGGGCAAACCGGGCGACGGTATCATGGGTTTCTTTACTAAGTATGCCGTATTGCAGGAGTTTTTCACAAACCTCACGGGCCTTGATCTTATGCGCATGAAACTCAACCCCGATAAGCAAGCCTCGACCACGCACCTCTTTTATGAGTGGCGATTGTATGTCGGCTAATTGCTGCTGAAAATAGTCGCCTAACTCTCGACTTTTTTGCACTAAATCCTCATCGAGCAAGACTTGTAGGGCTTCATGGGCAACGGCGCAGGCCAAGGGATTACCGCCAAAGGTACTGCCGTGATCACCCGGGCTAAAGACATCCATGACATCTTGTCTCGCCAGGAAAAGAGAGACCGGCAAGATACCGCCACCCAGTGCCTTGCCTAGTATGAGCCCGTCCGGTTGTACGTGGTCGTATTGGCTCGCCAGAAATTTTCCCGTTCGGCCTAATCCGGTTTGCACTTCATCGCAGATCAACAGGACATTATGTTTTTTACAAATCTCGGCGCAACGTCGTAGATAACCCTCGGGTGGAATAATAATACCACCTTCACCCTGAATCGGTTCGACCAGAAAGGCTGCGGTATTGGCAGTAATGGCTTGTTCCAAGGCGTCACTGTCGGCGTAGGGTATTTGTTTAAAACCCGTAGAGTAGGGCCCAAAACCGTACCGGTATTGTGGCTCCGAAGAAAAAGCCACAATGGAGATAGTGCGCCCATGAAAATTTCCAGCACAGCTAATAATCTCGGCTTTGTCCGGTGTGACGCCTTTGACCTCGTAGGCCCATTTACGCGCAGCTTTTAGCGCCGTCTCTACAGCCTCTACGCCCGTATTCATCGGTAGAGCACGGTCCATATTCGTGAGGTCACAGGCGAGTTTCAGGAACGGGCCTAGATTATCGGTGTAATACGCCCTTGATACAACACACAGGGTCGTGGACTGTTTATGTAAAGCCTTGAGTAGGCGAGGATGCTGATGGCCATGACTAACGGCCGAATAGGCACTCATCATATCAATGTATTTTTTATCTTCTTGGTCCCACACGTAAATACCTTCACCACGCACGAGGACCACGGGTAGTGGTGCGTAATTTTTTGCGCAATATTTATTTTCGAGCGCCAGGGTTTCTGTGAATGCCTTTGAATGTTGACTATTTACATGGCTTGATCGTTTATTCATATTCATTGGAGTCACCAAATATCGAATGTATAATATCTATTATTAACGCCTGTGTTTTGTGATTGATATCTCGTTCTGGGTTAAGCTCCGCAATTTCTACGCCCAATAATGGGCTTGGGTTCGCAGTGATATATTGTCTTAGATGGGTAAACGTCGGCAGGAGTTCCTGAGCCGTTAACCCATTGTCTACCGGACTGCCGACGCCCGGTGCATCCTGCGGATCAATGGCGTCCATATCGATCGAGATACCGAAACCGGCGGTTTGTCTACTCACTTGCGTTATCGCGAGCTGTAGCGTTTTGTCTAAGCCCAATGCCCTGACATCCTCGATAAAATACACCTTGACACCTAGGTCGTGTAGTAGTTTCGCCTCCTCTTGTTCGTAACTACGTATGCCGATAAGGCATAAATTTTTCGGTTTGATTTTGGCGCCGGAAAAAGCGATATCACGATAGGTCTTGTCACCCTGTCCCAACAGACTGGCGACGGGCATGCCATGTAAGGCGCCACTGGGGCTGGTGGTCTCTGTATGGGCGTCCATGTGGGCATCGACCCAGATCAGGCCTAAGTCCGCCTCGGCGTCCTGCTCGCGCAAGCCCTGCGCGGCACCACTCCAGGTGCCCATCGCACAGGAATGATCGCCACCGATGACCAGGAATGGGGATCTGAGCTTTGTTGTCTGTTGCACTTCCTTTGCAAGCCGTTGATATAACTCGGATAGCGAGTCTTTATGGGTAGCCTCGGGTGTCAAAATTTGTTGCCAACGGGCATCGATACCGCGCATTTGTAGAGTCGTGACTAAACCTGCTGTTTGCAGGCTCTGAGGGGCATTGGCGCAGCGTTGGTCTTGGGCCCCCAGGCACGATGCAACGCCAAATAATTGCAGTTGTTGTCGCTTGGAATTGGCGTTCAGTTTATTTATTGATCTGGACATACGTACTATCGCGAAAATATCATACAATGATTATAGTATCGGTCCAATATGGGTAAATTGAAACGTTATTTGCTCTATATCACATCAATTATCGCAGCGACGAGTTCACAATCTTTGCATAATCATGACTTGTGTCTTGTAGGCAGGTGGTGTTGATGCAAAATATTTTTGCACGTGATCATTTCTAGGTCTTGTACATCGCGAGCTATACAGATTCCCATCGCTAGATAAAGAACGTAAGTGTATTGTAACCGTAGTCAGCGTAAT
>JBGMRO010000569.1:0-1690 GCA_048061555.1 Thiohalomonadales bacterium
TGATGCCGATGGCACATGGAGTCCATGGTTCGGTTATGGCAGGGTCGATGCGGAAGCTGCAGTGGCGGAAGCGCTGAGCCGGACACAGTCGACAGGTAATCTGACATTTCGTGGCGATTCCTCTCCTGACAAGAGTATACCGGACAATAATACCAAGGGGATTAAGGACAAGATTGTTAGTCAGGATGATTTTGTTATCAGTAATATAAAAGTCAGTGTTGATATTACGCATACTTATATTGCTGACCTGCTCATCACATTAATTTCGCCTTCCGGTACATCAGTAGTTCTACATGACAGAGCAGGGGGGAGTGTGGATGACATTCAAGCCGAGTATAACGTCCAGTCCGTTGCAGGTTTAGTTGCTTTCTCGGGCGAGCCGGTAAACGGTGAATGGGTACTGCATGCTCAGGATTTGGCGCCGGCTGATCGAGGCCGGTTAAAAAACTGGTCTTTGGATATTGACGGAAAAGTGGATTCGTCGGTACGTGTCGAAGAGAATCCCGGTATCATTATTCCAGATAATGATCCAGTTGGCATAGAACGCGTATTGACAGTCTCCGGGGCAGGTCAACTCGATAGTATCGTAGTCGCACTGGACATCACCCATACCTACATTAGTGATTTAATAGTTGAACTGGTTTCACCTGCCAATACTTCGGTAATACTTCACAACCGCATTGGTGGTTCGTCAAATAATATTATTAAAACCTACTCCATGATGAATACGAGCAATTTGCAAAATTTACGTGGAGATTCGGTAAACGGAGACTGGAAATTGAAAGTATCGGATCTTGAAGGGATAGATCGGGGAAAACTCAATAAATGGGCGTTGAAGTTAAGTCCAATGTAAACGGGAGAAACCAGGATGGCCACTTTCGAATGTTGAGAATGAAGCAATATAAACCATTGAAGAAAGGACTGTTGCAATGACTGGGCTTTCAAGTTCCCCACGTCTGATCAAAGGTGCTTTGGTGGGTGTAGATATTTTTAACCCTCTGGCGAGTGTCGTGGTTTTTCAATACAACCCGACCACGATGACACGTCGCCTGGAGGCGCGTGCTGCAGGTGGTGATGGTGATCCGGGTGAAGTGACACGTTTGAGTGGCCCACCCAAGGAGACCATTACGCTCAGTATCGAAATTGATGCGGCAGATCAACTGGAAAAGGCGAGCCCGCTGGCGACTCGGCTGGGCATTTATCCCAGTCTTTCAGCCCTTGAGATGATGCTCTACCCAAAGTCAGCGGCAGTGATTGCGAATACGATTCTATCGCTTATTGGTTCTATCGAAATACTGCCCACCGAGGCGCCGTTTGTACTCTTTACCTGGGGGGCGAAAAGGGTTCTGCCTGTGAGGATCACGGGCTTCAGCATCAGCGAAGAGGCCTACGATCCTTCGTTAAATCCAATTCAAGCCAAAGTGGAATTGTCGCTCACCGTTCTGAGTTACCAGGATTTTGGCGTGCTTCATCCAGGGCACAGTATATTTCTGGCACACCAGATGGCCAAGGAAGTGATGGCGACTCTAAATGTTGTTAATAGTGCTTAAAATGTTGCTACAGGATTGCAGCCATGAATAATTTATTATTTCCACCCACAAGTCGTTACCATAATATCGAGAAAACGACCTACAAAACTGCTACTGGCAAAGAGATTGCCTATCTTAAACGCCGCTTTGTACCCGCGCCG
>JBGMRO010000569.1:1790-3039 GCA_048061555.1 Thiohalomonadales bacterium
GATCGGGCCAGCGGTACCGGTGCCGGCGCCTCTGCCCGTAATAGAAGCCTTGCAAGGTGTGCAGGTCACCAGTTCACGAGAACGCAGTGGTTTTCAGCTAACTTTTACTGTAGGAAAAAACTCATTGCTGCAACTCGTTTTACTGCCCGCAGGGTATCTTGATCCTGTTGTGACGAGAGTGATTATTATGGTTACGCTCAATGGTATACCGAACGTGATCATGGATGGATTCGTCACACGCCAGGAGTTGCAACCCAGCAACGAACCGGGGAAATCGACGCTAACGGTAACAGGGGAAGATTTGAGTGTTGCTATGGACTTTATCGAGAAGGTTGTGCCTTACCCGGCAATGAACGATGAGGCCAAGGTAGCGCTTGTTTTGGCGCCATATGCAGCTTTAGGCGTAATACCCACTATCATGCCGACACTTGTTCCCTCCATCCCTGTGCCTACGGATAAAATTGAATGTCAGTCTGGTATAACCGATTTGGCATTTCTAAAAAAACTGGCGAGTCGTAACGGTTATGTGTTTTACATAGTACCTGGCCCGCTGCCAGGCCAAAATATCGCTTACTTTGGACCGGACATTAGTGTGCCTGTTCCTCAGCGGGCATTAAGTGTGAATATGGATGCCCACACCAATGTCGAGTCGCTTAGTTTTTCACTCGATGGTAGGGCAAAAAAGATTCGTATTTTTACTATCCTTGATCCCTTTACTAAAAAGATCCCAATACCCATACCTCTGCCAAATATCAGTGCAACCAAACCACCTTTAGGTCTGAGACCAACGCCACCCGCAAAGATCGAGTTTCACAATAGAGGTGCGAAGCTTAAACCCGAGGAGGCTGCCAGAGATATCCTGAGTTTTCTGATGAATAACTCCACGGCTATAAGTGGCAGTGGATCGCTCGATGTTATGCAGTACGGGCAAATGCTGCGTGCCCGAACGCTGGTCGGAGTGCGCGGGGCGGGTATCAGCTATGATGGCCTGTATTTTGTTGATAGCGTCACCCACAATATCAAAAAGGGTGAATACAAACAGAATTTCAGTCTTTCTCGCGACGGCTTGATTTCCAATACGCCGGTCGTTATGCCATGAACGATTCGAACGCAGGGCAGAATTTTCTGGGTAAATATCGCGCTACTGTTCTTAATAATGTTGATCCTGAAATGCGTGGTCGCTTAATGCTGAGCATACCTGATGTGTTAGGGGTGGTGCCTTCTACCTGGGCGGAGCCATGTACACCGC
>JBGMRO010000570.1:0-3035 GCA_048061555.1 Thiohalomonadales bacterium
TGCCCATTAACAGAGGCGATATAGATCTTAGCCTCATGTACCGCATTTACGCGCCTGATGCCGAAAAAATGAAAACGTGGAAAATGTCGCTGCCAGAAAGAACCCGATAGTCCCACTTTATTTTGGAAGGAGTATAAAATGAAATTTATAAACCTTGTTATTAAAACACGTGCCGCATTTTTCGTTGCCGTTGTCCTGCTATTTGCTCAGTCTGTCTTTGCCGCCGAGGCGCCCATTAAAGTTAATGTCGATAATTTTGTGCGTGCCGAAACGGCTGTCCAGTTCGATCGGGTGAAAGTTGCTTTCAACAAGTGGTTTCACGTTCGCCAGCCACCGCAACTTGACCAGCAGGGCGTGATTCGCATGAATCGGGACACTCTTTACAGCGTGGCACTCGTGGACATCAGCAAGGGAGCCTCACTTACCATACCGGAGTCTGGTGACCGCTACTTGTCGATTATGGTGGTGAACGAGGATCACTATATCAACAAGATATACCATGATGCAGGGTCCTATGAGCTGACGATGGAGGAGTTCCACACTCCCTATGTATATGTCACCCCACGCATTCTTGTAAACTCGTCTGACCCTGTGGACATCAAGAAGGTGAATGCTTTGCAGGATCAAATAAAGATCAAAGCAGCTTCCGCCAGGCCTTATGTCCATCCAAACTACGATCAGGCCAGTTATAAGGCGACTTACAAATTGCTGCTTGAATTGAGCAAAGGGGTTTCCGGTACGAAAAGGATGTTTGGTAAAAAGGAGGAAGTGAGTGAAGTTCAACACTTACTTGGTACCACCTTTGGTTGGGGAGGTTTGCCTGAATATGAGGCCTACTATATTAATGTGGAGCCGAACCTTCCAGTAGGCGCTTATCAGCTCACTGTTAAGGATGTGCCGGTGGATGCCTTCTGGTCCATCAGTCTTTACAACAGGGATGGTTATTTTCAAGAAAATGAACACGCTGCTTACAGTGTGAACAGCATCTCCGGTACCCCTAACAATGATGGTTCGTTTACCGTGCATTTTGGCGGCGATCCCAGAGCCATAAATTATCTACATGTTATGGAGGGATGGAACTATATCGTACGGATGTATCAGCCGCGCAAAGAAATTCTAGACGGAAAATGGACCTTCCCCAGTGTAAAAAAGGTTAAGTGAGAATGTAGGGATGGCTAGCTCAGGTGAGTCATTTTAAGTCATCAAATTATTGGGGTTAAAGAAACAAACCTATATATGATTTCTAAGATTACACTTTTTTCGCCAAACATAATTAGCAGAATGTATACCTATTTGGAGAGTAACGATGGCTAACTGGATACCTGCTTTATTACTTAAACAAATTACTCGACGCTTCCTTGCGGTTTTTGTCTTTGCACTGGCGGCCCTGCTTATCCCTGCAACCTCTGTTTGGGCAGGTAAACAACCGAAACTTGTGCTACAGATTACTGTCGATGCCCTGCGTGGCGACCTGCTGAATCGATACAGCCATGTACTGGGTAAGGGTGGTTTTCGTTATCTGATGAAGCGAGGTATCCATTACACCAATGCCCACTACCAACACGCCAATACCGAGACCATTGTCGGTCATGTGTCTCTGGCCACCGGCACCGTACCTGCTGTTCACGGTATGGTGGCGAATGTCTGGTTCGACCGCGAGCAAGGTCGTCTCGTGTATAACATTGAAGACTCACGCTACCGTCTGCTCACGAGCGGTGCCGACGTGGATAAAAAGACCGAGGTCGATCCGACACAGAAAGTGGCCAAGGTAGATGGCCGTTCGCCGAACAACATACTGACCTCTACCCTGAGCGACGAGATGGCAATCCATTATGCCGGGCGATCAAAGATCTTCGCGGTTTCGGTGAAGGATCGAAGTGCCGTGTCAATGGCCGGTCATGCCGGCAAGGCCTTCTGGTTTTCCAAGGCCAGCGGTGGATTCGTCACCAGCAATTATTACTACAAGCGCTATCCCGACTGGGTGAAGCAGTGGAATGCGCGCAAGCCTGCATTGGCCTACGCGGGCAAATCCTGGAACTTGAAGCACATGCCCTCGAAGTATCTATTTGATAATGCGGCCACCCGCGGGTACGAGGCCGACTTTGTCGGCTTTGGACGGACCTTCCCGCATACCTATGGTAAAGCGGACGATAAATACTTTACCACCAAGCTGACACTGAGCCCTGCGGGTGACAAATTGGTGCTGGATTTCGTCAAAACGCTATTGGACAAGGAACAGCTTGGCCAGGATGCGGTGCCCGATTATCTCTCCATCAGCTTTTCATCTACTGATTACATTGGCCATACGTTTGGTGCATCCAGCCTGGAAAGTGAAGACAACATCGCGCATCTCGATCGTACACTGGCGAACTTGTTTGCCTATATCGATAAAAAGGTTGGGCTGGCCAATACCTTGATTGTATTGTCTGCTGATCATGGTCAGCCGGAAGTGCCGGGTTATCTGCGCAATCTGGGCTTTAGTAAGGCCCACTACTTTGACACCAGTGGCCTGGACAAAGCGCCAGCGATCGCTGCGCTGAAGAAACGATTCGGCATGGGCAAGGAACTGATTCAGGCCTACTTTCACCCTTATATCTATCTTAACCATAAGTTGATCCGCAAAAAGAAGCTGAATCAAGCTGCGGTAGAAAAAGCCGTTGCTGCAGAGTTGATGAAGTTCAAAGGCGTGGCCTACGCAGTATCTAGCAGCGCGCTACGTACGGCCAGTCTACCTGATACTCATTTGACTCGTTCGATCCTGCGTAATTTTCACACAAAGCGTTCTGGCGATATCTATCTGGTATTCGAGCCCAACGTCTTTATCAACGACTTCGACGGTTTAACGGTGGCCGCAACCCATGGCTCACCCTGGCGCTACGATACTTTCGTGCCAGTGATCTTTGCCGGGGCAGGTTTACCAGCAGCAAAGGTGAGTCGTCCTGTTACGCCATACGATATCGCATCAACACTATCCGCTTTTCTTAATGTGAAGCCGCCTTCTGGTTCTATTGGTACACCGCTCTTGGAGGTGTTGC
>JBGMRO010000571.1:0-3032 GCA_048061555.1 Thiohalomonadales bacterium
TCATTGCGCTGATTGTCGTTGTTGGCTTCGTGGTAGGCCCGCATCATCGCCACCCCGGTAAATTCGCCTTGTGCACCGGCCATGGGCGTTAGCGATATGCTATGCATACCACTCACGTCTTTGAGGATTTCTTGTAGATCGTAGATACAGGAAAGATAACCCTGGCTCAAGCTTTCATGCGCAAACGGGTGCCTGCTAGTGAATCCAGATAACATCGCAAAGGTATTGCAGGCGCGTGGATTATATTTCATGGTACACGAGCCAAGTGGATAAAAGTGTGTATCGATGGAAAAATTCTTTTGTGACAGGCGGGTATAATGTCTTACGGTCTGTAATTCGGACACACGCGGTAAGTGTAGTGCCGAACGGCGTAAGTAGCGTTCTGGAATTTCTATGCATGCAACGGGTTCGAGAGGCGATTGGCTGTCGTTACTGCGTCCGGGTTTGCTTTCATCAAAAATTAACATAGTAGTTTATCTTTTGTTTAATAGTTGTTTGTCTATTGTTTAATAGTATTTAATGCCACGAGTATCGCAGCGTAGTTAGGTGCCTGGCTTATATCTTCTACTAGCTCACTATAAGAGATTTTTCCCTGGTGAATAATGATCACCGCTCTGGCCATTAGTCCAGCCATGATGCCGTCTTGTATATATACACCATAGTCCTTGGCAAAATTAGGATTGCGCATGGCGGATAGGCATTTGACTTTTCTTATCGATTGGGCCGCACAAAACCGTTGTTGAGCAAAGGGTAAATCCATCGAGGCCAGCAAAAATTTAACCTGGGGCCAGTCGGCGGCGATACCCTCAAACGTAGTTGTATGCGTGGCGCATATCTCCGTATCGATACTCGGTACAATACTCAGGAGTACGCTGCCCGTATCGGTCTTTGCCAATAATTCCTGTAGCGATATGTCCTTCAGGTTGTTTTGTGTCAATGTAAAAGCGGGTGCGGTATGCGCGACCTGGGGTACGTCGCCAAGGGTTTGTATGCGCTTACCCCGTAATGTGATACTGGCCAAATCAGAATCTCCTTATCTTACACAGAATAAAACGTAGCGGTCACAAACATGCCTCGATCGCGGTCGCGAATGCTTCGATATCCTGTTCTGTCTTTGTCTCGGTCGCACAAACCAATAATGCGTGCTCTAGTTCAGGATAGGCGGTAGAGACATCGAAGCCTGCAGCTATGTGCTGCGCCGCTAAACGTTCGATTAATTCGCTCGGTTTAATCGGTAGACGCAATAACACTTCATGAAAGTGTGGGCCGGAGAAAATTCGGCTAATACCTTTTATTTGCGTAAGGCGAGTCGCAAGCAGGCTCGTATTACGTTGGCAATGATGGGCGACATTACATAGGCCGTCGGGACCGAGCAGTGCTAGGTACAAGGTCGCTGCCGTGGTAAGCAGTCCTTGATTGGTGCAAATATTTGAGGTGGCCTTGGAGCGTCGAATATGTTGCTCTCGCGCTTGTAATGTTAGGCTAAAGCCAGGTTTGCCGTTTAGGTCGACCGTCTTGCCAATAATCCGCCCAGGCATTTGTCTCACTATTTTTTGTTTGCAGCACATAAAACCAAAATAGGGGCCGCCCGACGCGATAGGTGCGCCTAAGGGTTGTCCTTCACCACACGCGATATCTGCGCCTAGTTTTCCCCAGTCCCCAGGTGGCTTTATGATGGCCATGGCCGTAGGGTTGACGACACCGATGACTAAAGCGCCGTGTTCATGTGCCCAATCAGTCAATTGATCAACTTCTTCGAGTACGCCAAAAAAGTTGGGCATGGGTATAATGACCGCGGTGATATCGCCTGGGTCTTTGCTTAATTGGTGACAATCTGTACTGCCGGTATTATCAAAATCTAGGAATTCGAGCTTAATTCCTTGGTCTTTGGTAATGGTATGCACGACTTCACGATAATAAGGATGAACCGACATTGGGCAAAGGATGCGTCGCGACTTGGACTTGCGATTGGCCCTTACCGCCATTAATGTCGCTTCCGCGAGTGCAGACGCGCCATCGTATAGTGACGCATTCGAGACCTCCATCTGGGTGATCTGAGCCATCATGGTCTGAAATTCGTAGAGTACCTGCAAGGTTCCCTGGCTGGCCTCGGCCTGGTAGGGCGTGTAGGCCGAGTAAAATTCACCGCGGGTGGTAATTTCCCATACGGCTGCAGGTATGTGGTGCTCATAGGCACCGGCACCGATAAAACATAGGACATTATCGTCCTTGGCTGCAGCTTGTCGCATCAAGCGACCGGTATCCATTTCACTACGTCGCCTGGGGGTCTTTGTTAATCCGGTGGCACGTAAGGATGCGGGTATTTCATCGAATAAATCTTCAATGCTGGCGACACCAATCGTCTCTAACATTTTTTCGACTTCTGCGTCGGTATGGGGAATATAAGGCATGGCTGCTTACTTATTGTTTGTGTGTCTTAAAATTAAGTATGTCGCTAATCTTCTCATGGGCGACTGTCCACCCGTTATGATTTAGATTAGTTATTTTTTGTAAATGCTTGGCAGTTAGTGTTCTTCCGCCTCAGCGAATTCTTTATAGGCCGCTGCATCCATCAGTTCGCCGGCCTCGCCGGTGTCTTTGGGCTGCATCTTGAACAACCAGCCTTCGTCATAAGGTGATTGATTGACCTTTTCGGGCGCATCGATTAAGGCTTCATTAACCGCGGTCACTTCTCCCGCGATCGGGGCGTAAACATCCGATGCCGCCTTGACGGATTCTACGACGGCGATATCGTCACCACTGGTATAGTCACTACTGATTTCCGGCGTTTCGATAAAGACCATATCACCGAGTAAGTCTTGGGCATGATCCGTAATACCCACCGTGACGCTACCGTCACTCTCGGTACGGACCCATTCGTGGGTCTTGGTATAATTCAATTCCTCAGGGATATCACTCATAATGGTTGCTCCTTTAAATATTGTTCAAACATCTTTCGTAAATACTCTTTTATTGAGTTTAATGATTTAGCTCTTGAAAACAGGCCTCGCCATGGCGTACAAAGGGCGGTT
>JBGMRO010000572.1:0-3031 GCA_048061555.1 Thiohalomonadales bacterium
AGTGAATAGTGTTTTATAGATAAACACATCGTTATTTCCGGACTTGAATATGAAATTATGGGTGCAGAAGGCAATATGACTGATAGTAAAATGAGTGCAATGATGCTATGTATTTTTATTTATTGAAACTCTGTTACGACATGCGTAACTTCTTCATCAGCCATAGCTTCAACAAAATCGATTGCCACCCTTTCAGGATAACCATAGTCGGTATTATATATCACGTTCAAACTAGCAACATTAGAAGAAATAGCATCCTGAATTACGTTAAATAAGCCTTCTATTGTTAACAGCCTTTTTAGCTGTTCTTTGGTTAAATAGATTCCACTTGGCGTATAAAATGCCTCCGAAACTAAGCCTGCCTCCACGACTACAACTACATTTTCTTGAGGTGGACAAAAGCACAGCCTTCTATATTCATACCTATAGCTTGATATTCCGGAAACACCCCAAAGAAAAATATTACTATTAAGACTAGCCTGACTCTGATTTATTGACTCATTCTCTGAATGATTACAACCAGAGATCAGTGCTGCTATAAAAATAGCTAACCAAATAACTCTAATTTTCATAACTTTCTCAGACTACTTTATTGCATAACAGATAGATAAACGAGATCTCATGCATGGTCACCTTCGACCTTACAAAAAGCATTAACCAGGCCACAAGGCAAGCCCAGATTGTGAAGCATATTAGTGTGCACACGTTGCGACACAGCTTTGCGAGCCATCCATCCTATATATTCAGAGATGGCAACTCAGCTTCTGTAATAACTTGCGGGAAAGCAAGTCCAAAATCCGGGTCAAAAATAAAAGTAGCTCCATCTTCCGAATAGATCTGAATTGTAATAAGAGGTGCTGTGAACTCAATAACTTTCTCTACACTCGATAGATTTTTTATTGTCGCTGTAATAACAACATCATCACCTACGATGAAAGTATCCGCTTTTTGACCAAACTTATCAGTTATTTCTAACTCAGTAGTCATGGAGTCAAGCGGGTTAGTATTACTATCGCTATTATCGCTACCACCACATGCTGCCAAAGAAACTATCAGCATCGCTAATAATATATTGAGCATTCTCATCTCCGTATAGTTAATATAAGATGTTTCTGTAGAACCTGCTCATCCTTAATATTAGGGAAGCTCTGATTAATTCGTCATTCCGGGCGGAGCTTTGCGGAGACCCGGATTCTAATGTTTTTAATTCAGTGCGTTGCTGGATTCCGGTGGCAACCGGAATGACGGCAAACGAATTAATCAGAGCCTCCTTAGAAGTCAGTGTGATCCATAAGCGGGCTTCCGTATTAATCTTCGTGCGCCAATCAGTTATCTATCCACGCATGTTGTGAATGACATCTTTAGGGTGCGGTTTCAAGCGGTCGAGCACCAACACAACCTAAACGTCGGCTCTCAGTATATTCTGTTGAAAATCACCCTGAATACTAACCTTTGTGAGATAATTATTGTTGTTATTGTGTAAAAAAGGGTTTTGCTTATGATGGGACAGCTTCCTACAGGACAGAATCAGCTTTTTTATGAGTTTTGTATTGATAACTATGTACCTAAAGAACACCTATTGAGAAAAATTGATCCATTTCTATGCTATGAATACTCATGGCAACATCAGCCCACATGAAAAACACGAAGGGGCTATCCATACACGCTTCCGAACTGGCGCCTGGCAGGAAGTTGTTCAGTTTGCCTAGGCCTGGTGGGGATTGAACCAGCGGGGTTTAATGATTGGCTGAGACTGCGGGGAGATCAAGGTTTTGTAAGGTTTGTGATAAAAACGCTTTTATAACAATTGCTTGTGTGGCATGGGGTGGTCTGCTATGGTGTGGCGATTTGGTGCCGAGGAGAGGACTTGAACCTTCCTTGAAACCGCCATTTCTTATAAATAAAACAATACGTTATGATTCTGTCTTTTAGCTGCGTTCCACTCACGTTCCACGTTTGTTTCAAGTTGGTACCGATTCCGAACCTCTCGTAACACGGTCTGCATCGTATCTCAGGTCCTCCCACTGGACAATTCTTGCTGAAACCCCAGAATTTATTAGGGGTAACGACACGAATTGACAAGTTCTCGGCAAGGTTGACAAAAACAGACTATACCCCTAAATTATTTAGGTGTAGCGACAACTATTGTCAACTTTGTGGTGATTATGAAGGTTCAGGACTTTTTCAATGAAAACCAGGTATTCCGGCATGAGGCCTTCGTGGCCTTCCTGGAATCAACCGGCTCGCACCGCACAAAGACGCGGGAGGCACTACTTGCCTATCACGTCAAGGAAGGACACCTGCTGCGACTCCGACGCGGCCTGTATGCCGTCGTTCCTCGTGGCTTCGATCCTGACGACTACCCGGTCGATCCCTACCTGCTGGCAGGGCACCTCGCAAACGATGCTGTCCTATCTCATCACAGTGCGTTGCAGTTTCACGGCAAGGCTTATTCTGTGCATCATCGGTTTACGTATCTCACCCGCAATGCCCGACGGCCATTTGTCTTTCGCGGGCAGGAATTCGTTGCGATCCCGTTCTTCAAGGTATTGCTGGCGCAACAGGCCGAATTATTCGGGGTCACGACTCAGCGCCATGCCGGAGGGGAGATTCGCGTGACCAGCCTGGAGCGCACCCTGGTTGATGTGCTGGTGCGCCCCGATCTGGGCGGTGGCTGGGAGGAGGTTTGGCGATCTCTCGAGTCCGTGGAGTATTTCGATCTGGAGCAGGTGACCGACTATACATTGAAGTTGCGCAGTGCCACCGCAGTGGCAAAGGTTGGATTCTTTCTCGAGCAGCACCGTGATGCACTGATGGTGGAGGAGTCCCAGTTGGCGCGCTTGCGCAAACACGTCCCCAAACAGCCGTGTTATTTGGAACGCAGCCGTCGTGCGGCCGGCAAGCTGGTTCCATCCTGGAATCTGGTGGTGCCGCCAGCTGTCCTTGATCACGCATGGCAGGAGGTGGAATGAATCTCTCGCTCCAGGATCTTCAGGCCGAAGCGGCGGCGACCGGATTTCCACTGGAAACC
>JBGMRO010000573.1:0-3025 GCA_048061555.1 Thiohalomonadales bacterium
AGAAGAGACTAATGACAGGCCAGTCTACGACCTTCTTTATTTATCTCCCGGTCAACACGATAGCCTGGATAGCACAATTGCACGAGCGCAACAGGCGCAACTTTTACAACAAAACGCTGCCGGCTTTTGGTGTTATGAGCTAGAAGCGGATTGCACTATACCCGCCGAGTACATCCTAATGATGCATTTCATGGATGAAATCGAGCCGTCGCTGCAAACCAAAATCGCTAACTATCTACGCCAACATCAACAATCCGATGGGGGCTGGTCGCTATATTTCGACGGTCCATTCGATGTCAGTTGTTCTGTAAAGTCGTATTATGCACTCAAGCTAGCGGGTGACAGCCCAGATGCCGCACACATGTGCAAGGCAAGAATAAAAATTTTGGCGGCAGGTGGTGCGGCTTGTAGCAACGTATTTACCATGTTAAGACTAGCCATGTTCCAACAAATTCCGTGGCGTGCCGTACCGATAGTCCCGGTGGAAATCATGTTCTTTCCCCGTTGGTTTCCTTTTCACTTAAGTAAAGTCGCCTACTGGTCTAGAACGGTAATGATACCCTTGTCGATCCTGTGTACGTATAAAGCCAAGGCTCGCAATCCACAACAAATCGGAATCTCTGAATTATTTTCTAATGATCCGTGGCGCACCCGACTTGTGGTACCCATCCGTTCGAATTTAAATCGCTTGTTTGTGCTCGCGGAAAAATTCGTCAAGCTCGCCCAGCCTCTCGTACCAAAATGGGTGCGCAGGAGAGCGACCGCGAAAGCGGAAGCGTGGATTGTAGAACGACTCAATGGTGACGGCGGTCTAGGCGCCATCTTTCCAGCCATGGTAAACGCCTATGAGGTGCTAGACCATTTAGGTTATGGCGCCGAACACCCCCTGCGGATTAACGCAAAAAAGGCCATCGACGACCTACTGGTAGTCACTGATGACACCGCCTATTGCCAACCCTGTAATTCACCCATCTGGGATACGGGCCTAGCCTGTCTGGCGTTGCAAGAGGTCGGCGAGGCCGAAATACAAGTTAATGCCGCCCTAGATTGGCTACAAACAAAACAACTACTTGAGCAAAAAGGTGACTGGCGTGAACAACGACCCCATTTACGCGGTGGCGGCTGGGCGTTCCAGTTCCGCAACGATCATTATCCTGATCTCGACGATACCGCAGTCGTTGCCTGGGCGATGCAAAATTCATCGTCCCAGCAGCAGTCCTCGCCACAGAAGTCCTCTCCACAAAAGTCCTCTCCGCAAAAATCCTCCCCACATAAATATAAACATAGCATCGAACGCGCCGCTGAATGGCTTCAGGGTATGCAATCCTCCAATGGCGGTTTCGCATCGTTTGAAATAGATAATACATTTGAAATTTTAAACGAAATCCCATTTGCCGATCATGGCGCACTACTCGACCCGCCGTCTGCCGATGTCAGCGCGCGCTGCGTAAGTTTTTTGTGTACTCTTGAACAAGCAGATAAATACCGACCGACAATTGAACGATGCCTGGAATATTTAGCCGCAGAGCAAGAAGAGAGTGGTGCCTGGTTTGGACGCTGGGGAACAAACTACATCTATGGGACTTGGTCGGTGTTAGTGGCACTGGAGCACGCGGGCATTGACAAAAATAGCCCAATGATTACACGTGCGGTGACCTGGTTAAAATCCTGTCAGCGCCGCGACGGTAGCTGGGGAGAGAGCGACGACTCCTATTTTGATGCGAGTAAGGCAGGCCTGGCCACACAAGGCACGACCTTTCAAACGGCCTGGGCTATGTTGGGTTTAATGGCCGCTGGCGATAGGGGTTCGTTCGAATTGCATCGAGCCGCTACCTACTTATGCCAACAGTATAAAATTCACGGGCAGTGGCAAGACGCTAGTTTTACAGCGCCCGGTTTTCCACGAGTGTTCCATTTAAAATATCACAGTTACAATAAAATTTTTCCATTGTGGGCCTTGGCTAAATTCCGTAATCTAAAAAAATTGTAGGAAAATATTGTCCATAATACGCGGATAAATTGCGCAATAGCGGCGAACAAGCATGACCTTAGCACTAGGCATCATTGTAGCACTTCCAGCAGAAGCATCGGCACTTAGCCGCCATATTCCGGCGCTAGCTCGCACCGTCGAGATTTCAAACAACGTCAATTTGATCGTCTCTGGCATAGGCATAGCACCCGCCGAAAGGGCCGCGAATCTATTGATGGATCAGGGCAGCAACGCACTATTGAGTTTTGGTACAGCGGTCGGCATCAGTCCGATATGTAAAGCCGGTGATATCATTATCGCTAAGACCTGCCTAGATAGCTGCAACCATAGTTGGCCGGCACATCCACACTGGCACCAAACTCTATATAACCTACTCTCCCAACATAAATCGATTAACGTACTGACTGAGACACTGTGCGAAAGCGAGCGTTTGCTAAACAATCGATTAGAAAAAGAAAAAATTTTTGCATCCACTGGCGCCATCGCGGTCGATATGGAAAGCGCCGCTATCGCTCGGATGGCGCATACACACCACCTGCCCTTCTTAAGTCTACGCGCGATTGTCGATAGTCTTGATAGACATATACCGGCGGTGGTCACAAATGCGATGGATAAACAGGGTAATGTCAATACTGGAAAATTACTGCTTGGATTGTTTCGCCAACCAACAGCGCTAATGCCACTCATTCAGCTCGCCGGTAGTTTTTATTTGGCGAAAAAGGCCTTGGTAAATTGTAGAAAAATTGCAGGACTCGACTTTAGGGTTACTGCTTAGTGTCCGTCCACAAATGAGGATATTTTCCCAAGATCAAGGCGCACGAATTTTTTAAAGCGCAGCATAGACTACTATGTGAGCATTTAAAAAATACGCGCAACGCAGGTATTGGGGAAATAGACCATTTGTGGATGGACACTACTTAATATGTTGAAACCAAGCGACCGCATCTCGCAAGGCCTCGTCTGCTGGCCTGGGTCGATAACCCAACTCTTTTTTAGCTTTATCGCTGCAAAAATACATCCATTTCATCGCCATTC
>JBGMRO010000574.1:0-3020 GCA_048061555.1 Thiohalomonadales bacterium
AGTATGTCCGCTGGCGCAAATTCTAATATAGCAAAAAGCCTTTGGGAAAAGGGAGTCTGCAAAACACCACCAAGTAGTATTGAAAAAGCATTCAGATCATTGTCACCGCCAGGGAAATTGATAACAACAATTAAGTTTTAAAACATACATAACAAACAAGGATAAGTCGAGCGGCTTGATCGCAAACCTTTCTGAGAAAATTTTTTTAAACTATATTGAACAGCAATTTTATTGTCGTATTTGACGATACTTTTTGGGTGTTTGATACTTAATATTGACCGTAACTACGTTAAAGTTATAGCAATGTTAAATAACATAAACCAGTTTAGATGACATACAAGGTGTACTTGTGGTTAATTTTGGATATCTATATTTGGTTATACCTGAAAAATACTACTAGATTTTTCAGGTATAATATTAAAATAATGCGACCTCCATTTAGGTTAACTTATCATATTAACGATATTGAATTAATTGTAACTGAATTTAGCGTTGGTAAACGTGATGGCGATGTATACAAAGAAGTGTTATGAGACTTAATAATTAGGGTATATCAAGCGCCTAAACTTGGACAGTTTTTTCGCTGCCGATTATGCGGTCGCTAGACAATCATATTAAAGAGGTCTGAGGAATTAATCTATAACGTGAAAGAATGTAATCAATGCGGGAAGTGCTGTATCAAATACAGTAATGGTGGCTTATCTGTTTCAGTTGGCCAAGTAGACTATTGGGAGAATTATAGGCGTGATATTTATCGCTATGTAAACCAAGGTAATATCTGGATTGCCCCAGAAACAGGCAAAAGGTTAGAATTATGCCCTTGGTTAAGAAAGGTACCCAATCAAAATAAGTATGCTTGCGATATCTATTATGACCGCCCTGACGATTGCAAATACTACCCTTCTACTATCGATGAAATGATAATTGATGAATGCGAGATGCTGGACAAAAAAGATCTATCCAATCCAAAACAGGCAAGAAAGGAGTTAGATAAAATCATGGCAGATAGTCGTACTCCTTTTGAGTAGTATTTTTATTCCCTTAATTTGGGTTTTACATCAATCTATTAAAAAGAATGGAGGGACTAAAAATTGATTAATTTAGAAGGGTGGTTAATAAATGGGCCTTTCAATCACTTTAACAGATAGTTAACTTGGTAACGAACATAATTACATCTTTTATGGTTATTGTCGTAATTGACGATGCTTTTGGGGTGTATAATACTTAATGTTGGCCGTAACTACGTTATAGTAATATTAAATAACATGGCCAGATTAGACGACATACAAGGTGTGCTTGTGATTAATTTGAGGTGTCGACATTTAGTTATAAGTCATAGATACATTGGAGAGCGAGCATGAGTAATCTAAGTCGAATTATAGTAATACTCTTTGTCATTTTATCTTGTGCTGGATGTGATCAATCTACAAAATATCTTGCCACTCACAATCTAATTAAGGGAGAAGTGTCGTCCTTCGCTGGTGATACATTTAGATTGCAGTACGTAGAAAATACCGGAGCATTTCTAGGAATGGGTAATAGCCTTTCAGAAAAGCAAAGATTTATTATTTTTTCTGTTACCGTCTCTATCGTTCTGGCAACGCTATTTTTATATACACTTTTAAGCGTTGGTCTAAGTTTGTTTAACACTATCTCCCTATCACTAATATTGGGAGGTGGATTGAGTAATTTGTATGACAGGTTCGTTAATAATGGAGCGGTTGTAGATTTTTTAAATATCGGTATTGGAACAGTTCGTACTGGTATTTTTAATATTGCCGACGTTTTTATTTTGGTAGGTGTTTCCATGCTATTACTGCACTCACGTCAGAGGAAAGTGCAAAATGATTTATAACCAAAGCATCAACTCGGACAGTTTTTACGCTAGGTTATATAAGCTCAGAATTTCCACGTAGGGCCACTTCACTTATTCTAAGAAATACCCTGCATTGTATTACAATGTAGTCAACTAAGGAATTAGTCCATGCCAGTCACCAGCATTCGACTTCAACCAGAAATTGAACAATCATTAGTAGAAGTAGCAGGAAAACTCCAGAGAAGCAAAATCTGAATTTTTATTCAAGCAATTAAAGAATATTTTAGCAAAGAGTGCCTGGAAGAGCAGCGCTGGCAAGAAACGCTGGTGGCGCTAGATTCACTGAATGATGGCAATGTAGTAGATGGAGCCGCCGCCCAAGCATGGTTAGAAAGTTGGCCAGAAAGAGCTAGGTGAATAACCCTGTGTAAGGGCGGTTGTCGTACAGTGGCATCACTGCTGTAGCTTTACAGGGTCGGAATGAGGAGTCATGAAATATATTACGCTAATTCTGTCACACCTCCGCATCCAATCAACTCTAATTGTAAAATAACCAAAACTATACACTCAATTGGAGGTTTTTCATGTACACTCTTTACCATTATCCCTACTCGCAACACGCTCGACGTGTGGTCTCGCTGCTTGAGGAAGCTGGGCTCGACTATCAATTAGAGCATGTCGCCATGGACAAGGGCGACTATCTTTCAGATGACTACCGTCAGATAAATCCAAATTGTCAAGTGCCGACGTTAATCGATGGTGACATCAAGATACACGAATCCAACGCAATCCTGCGTTATCTCTGCTTTAAACATGAGTTGAACGATTGGTATCCTACGGATGCAAAGGGTCGCGCATCGGTCGAACAATGGTTAGACTGGAATCAGTGTCGTCTAGCGCCAGCGGTCGTTGATATCGTTCTGAATAAAGTATTCATGGGCGACAAGGGTGATAAAGCAGCGATCGATCGCGGCGAAACAAGTTTGCAGGAACTGCTACCCATACTGGACGCGGGACTAGCAGACCGTGATTTTTTGGCCGGCGGTAAGGCCACGATTGCGGATTTATCGGTTGCGTCCAATATATTTCATCTGAGTATCGCAGAAATAAAACCCAATGAGAAAAATATTGATCGCTGGTTTACGCGTATGATGGCGATATCGGGATTTAAAAAATCGTTGCCGGAAGGATAAGCTAAACTTTG
>JBGMRO010000575.1:0-3015 GCA_048061555.1 Thiohalomonadales bacterium
ATCGAAGGTCATGACCACATGCTGTAATTCTGCCTTTAAATCATCGTCGTTGTGGGCAGACTCTAGTGCAGGATTAGAACCACTGTTACCGGTTAAATCACTCCTATTGCGAAAATTGTAATAGTCGGTCACCTGGCCCATTGTAAAATTTCTGTTTTGAGAATTTAACGAATAGCTGACGATTCTAGCGGGCCCCGTGAGTGCAGTATTATCGTTGATAATCCATGCTTCTATCGTATATTCCTTGGAACCGGCCGGCCCCGCGATTTTATCGTATAGCTTCTTGCTTGTTGCTGGCGTCGCAACCGCCTTAGTGGTGCCTGCGGCATTGAGGTCGGTAATTTCGATTCCCTGTCCAGAAACCCAAGTGACACCTGCACTTAATGTCAAGTCGATCGCAGGTGTAACGCCGCTAGTATCAAACGCGGTGGTACCGTTACCGGTCTTGAAGGTATATTTTGCGATTATCGCATCTTCCACGCGGCCTGCACCGCTATTTTTAACACCATCCGCCAAGGTCAATGAGGCGCTGAGTATACTGCTTCCCGTGACACCCGCCCCGATCTGCGAACCCACCGTAGCACTCGCCCAGGCGACGATGCCGGCTTGAATCTCGCCGGCCCACATCTCACAGGTGGCCTTGGTACATCTATGCAGCGTCAGTGGTTTTTGCACCAAGCGTGAATTTCCTGGATTGCCAAGATTTACCAAGGTGTTAGAAAGTAGCGCCGCATACGCCGTGGCGACATCTTCATGCGCAAAATCAGGTGTACCCCCGGGCCCGTTACTAGCGTGACAGGACCCGCAGCGATTCACTAGAATTGGATATAAATTAGCGGCAAAGTCTGCACTTTGCAATTCTACGATGCCGACAGTACCGTCGTTATTGCCAGTACCGGTATTTCCCGTGCCGTCGCCGACGACAGGTTTATTACCATCTTCTTTGCTCGCACATCCGAGAAACAAGAACGTTAGAAAGACCAGCATTAGCGCCAATCTCAGCGAAGAGGTCGTTACGATTGCGTTGGCCGTTGCACAGGCACTCGCATTCATATTTTTGTTTATTTGCTCTGTCATTTTATGACTCCTACAACTTTAGATATTCTGGAAAACCCGGCTTAGAATAAAGCCTGTATTAGACGAGCCTGTGTTAGGCGGGCCTGTGATTGTTTCCTACACTATTGGCCCATGCAGAAAGTCGCAACTTCAGCGAAGACTCGCTTCATACTGTAATTGGAGGATTCGAACACGTCGGTTATACGATTGACTTCGGCACGCTCTGTAGGATTAGCGGGTGCCCTAAAACAAACCTGTTTAAATGCCTTTTGAACCTGACAGCTAGAAAATGCCCGGCTAGATGCAATCTCTTCTCCGAAGCTTTTTACCCCAGAGCCACTAGCATTAGGCCCACGCCAACCCAATGCAGCATTTTTTCCAGTACGCCAGTAATTACTCCAATTATCGTTTTTAGTGACGTAACCTAAGGGAAATGTCGTGTTATTTTGCAGATACTTTGCTTGAACCACACCATCGGTGAATACCACTCGCGCTAAGTCTTGGTCCCATTCATAGTACGCAAACGCTTGTATTAAGGGGTCCATTCCTGCATGGCAACCCACGCAGGCATTTAGAAATATAGTGCTCTCACCACCTGGGCTGCGAGTGACATCCTGACGGATACGATCGGGTGTCCGTGATACATCATTGAGATCCCCCATCTCGCGGCATAAGTGGTTGTTAGCGGTAGCTTCCCACATTCTTCGATTTGTGCCCGCACTTAGAAAGGCTTCTCCGGCAGCTCGGCTAGTCAATATGCCTGCGGTTTGCGTAGCAGCTAGCTGAGAGTTTGGCAGACCAGATTGGGTGGTCGCGACAAGATTTCCGGCAGTACCGAGATTGGCACCACTACTTTCCAATTCCTGGTAATGATTATTGTCTGTATGCGAGTAAGGCGTAAGGTTATTCGCTGTTCCGATATAAACAATATCGCCTGTGAGTATTTCTTTAAACGATAGGTCGTCGCGGATAATGCCGATTACGGTCGCGGTATAATCATTTAATGGGGTAAAAACCGTTTTCGCAGTATTAGTCCATGGGGTAATATAATTTTTTAGAAAAATATTATAGAAACCCGAATTGTCCATGGCCTCCATCGCAGCGCCTACGCTATCACCGTTGGATATTTTTGCCGCCATCGAAGTAAGCACGGCTTCAGAAGGAGGCGACGCCGCCAATCGATCGTGAATCCTCTTGGCTTGATCACGGGCTGTGGCGAAAGCAGTACCAGAGATTAGACAGAATAAAACTACTATAAGAAATGTTGTGTATTGTTTGAAGTGCATATAGATAAACCTTTTTGACAATGATATTTGCATGCCTATAACCCTCACAAAAGACGTAAGTCACCATGCACCAGTGAATGGCGCGAAATTATTAAGATTTTTTTTGCCACAGGGGCGACCACGACACAGTTTGGCTGCGTGCAGTTATTAATTAGAATTTGATACCCCGATTTTAAGGTTATCGGGTATTGCATCAGTGTTGATTTTTAGTCAAAACTTATAATGACCAAAAATAAGATGGGACTTAGGTACCTACAAAAAATCGTATTACCTACCCTATCGCCATACATCAGATACGGGTGTAAATAGTGAAGAACTTTAAATATCCGGCTAATTGCGACAATGTTGCCAATTAAGAGTCTTTAAAACAGCCGTTTTCTTTTTCTTTCTACCTACCTAGTTCATTCGTACTTAAATAAGAATAGTACTTAGTAACTAAAAAACAATCCTACATGAGATAGATGAGGATTGCATCACTTTTTTAAAATAATTTATACATGCCGGGCACAATGAAAATTTTTACATAACGTTAAAGTTACAAGTCTTGTCAACTCACAAACGAACTACTTTCCTGAGCACGAATTTTATTCGCGGCAGTGCTAACGACGTGAGGTTCTTTGTTTTGACATTGATTGATTAATTGTTTAGATTACAACAGGATGTCTACCAGCGA
>JBGMRO010000576.1:0-3014 GCA_048061555.1 Thiohalomonadales bacterium
TCGTGATTCGTGATTCGTGATTCGTGATTCGTGATTCGTGATTCGTGATTCGTGATTCGTGATTCGTGAAAAATATAGCAGGCTAATATTAAAAGTCAATGCTATTGTTTAAAATTAACTGCTAGGATTTAGTGATAGTATCGCTTAAGAAAAATTTCGCCAATTCTAGATCTGCGGGCAAGGTTATTTTAATATTGGTGGCTTTGCCCTCAAGCATATGCGGTCTGACTCCCGCCATTTCCATTGCCGATGCCTCATCAGTGACGTGTTTGTCTTGCGCTAGTGCTTGCGTAAGCGCTTGTTGTAACTGGCCAAGTCTAAATATTTGTGGGGTATGGGCATGCCATAGATTGTTACGTTCGACCGTATTCACCACCTGTGTTTCTGCATTCGTTCGCTTCATGGTATCTCTAACGGGTATACCTAATACTGCGCCGATGCTGGACGGCTGTTTTGTATAATCAATAACTGCCTGTATGTCCTCAATTGAGATGCAGGGTCGAGCGGCATCATGTACCAAGACCCAGTCGTCGTCGCAGGCATTGTCATTGTCTTGTAGTACCTGCAGTGCATTCTGTACAGAATGACACCGTTCGGTGCCACCCATAGCTTGCTGTACTCTGTCCTGCTGCATCAATCCTGTATCGCCAAAATAACTATCATCTTTGTCTATCGCTATTACAATGGCCTGAATTTCAACGCAAGCCAATAATCGCTCAACCGTATGTTCGATGACGGTCTTTCCAAACAATTGTAAATATTGTTTCGGGATATCACTTTTCATGCGACGCCCCACCCCGGCGGCAGGTACGATCGCCCAGTACTTCGTTGCGGAATTTTGTTGCGTATTAGTCATAGCAGATGTTAGTTTTGCACGAATAGACAGGGAAAGCTATTCACGGAGATTATTTCTTGAGTGCAATGGTTAGTCTCGCGATTCGTATGGTGTATTTTCGTGCATAGTGCTAGGTCGTTCTACTATTTGGTAAAAGGTTTCGCCTTTTTTCACCATGCCTAGCTCTTTCCTAGCACGTTCCTCGATCGCGGCCAGGCCTTTTTTTAAATCATCAACTTCGGCCTTTAAGGCATCATTGCGATGCTTCAACCGGGCATTGTCAAATTTTTGATTCTCTATCGCATCCTGTAAATGCCACACTTCCTGTAGATTACCATGCCCAAACCAAAGTTTAAATTGTAAAAGAAATAGTAATACCACCAATACCGCCACTAGAATTTTTAATAGCAGCTGCCATTCTCCTTCGTCATGTTGCCGAAGGATTTTCGAATTTGACATGCGTACCGTAGCCATGGTGTCATCCAACCCCATTGATATAGAATATTAAGTGAACACTGTGTGGACAAGTAAACCTAACACATCAGTTGAATCTACTGCGAACGCCTCTAGCACCGAATCTAAAAGGCTTTTCGAAATATTTTTAACTCACCGTATGGGTGATACGATTTCGCGAAAAATATTCCAAAAAGCCTTTTATTTTCAGCACTATAGTCGCTCTCGCTACGATTAAACTGATGTGTTAGGTTAACAAAATAATCTCTTTGCGTACGACTATTTAACTCTACAACTTAAGCTTAGTAAAAATTAGTTGATTAGCAAATTTAACTTTACAATTACGATTCAATTCGCATATACCCTGTAATGTACTGGCACAATAATTATCTCATGTAATATTTCTGAATACAGATTTCCCCGGATAGTACGCGTTTTTACCGAGTTCCGCTTCGATACGCAGCAGTTGATTGTACTTCGCGACCCGATCGGAACGTGACAAAGACCCCGTTTTAATCTGACCTGCCCCGGTTGCTACCGCTAAATCGGCAATTGTAGCATCTTCCGTCTCACCCGATCTATGTGATATTACCGCCGTATAATTCGCTTGTTTGGCCATGGTTATCGCCGCCAAGGTCTCGGTCAATGTGCCAATTTGGTTTACTTTAATTAAAATCGAATTGGCAATATTTTTATCGATGCCTTGCTGTAATATGGCCGTATTGGTAACAAACAAATCATCGCCGACTAATTGGACCTTGCCACCCAGTTTTTGGGTCATATATTTCCAACCGTCCCAGTCATTTTCGTCCAACCCGTCTTCGATGCTAATAAATGGATATTTTTCACACCATGTGGCCATTAAGTCCACGAGTTCCGTAGCCTTGAGCTTTTTATCTTCGGAGGCCAGATCATAGATACCATCTTTATAGAATTCTGAGCTAGCCGCATCGATGGCGATATAAATATCCTCACCGGCACGATAACCCGCCTTATCGATGGCCTCTAATATTATCTCAATGGCGGCTTCATTCGAGTCTAAATCGGGGGCAAATCCACCTTCATCTCCCACGGCAGTATTTAAATTGCGATCATGCAGGACCTCCTTTAATGCGTGAAAAATTTCCGCACCATATCGAACCGCCTCCGAGAGGCTAGGCGCACCCACCGGCACGATCATAAATTCCTGTAGATCCACACTGTTGTCCGCATGCGAGCCGCCATTGATGATATTCATCATCGGTACCGGTAAGGTGAACTCTTGATTGTCTTTGCCGAAGAACACTTGACCGATATAGCGGTATAGTGGTTGCTGTGAGGCAATTGCTACGGCCTTCGCAGCCGCAATCGATACGGACAGTAGCGCATTGGCACCTAGGCGTTCCTTATTAGGCGTCGCATCCAGATCGATCATTATTTGATCTATTTCAGCCTGGGCCGAGGCATCTTTATCCATGAGCGCACCACGGATTTCTCCATTGACATTGGCGACCGCCAGTTGCACACCTTTGCCCAGATAACGGGCCTTATCTCCGTCACGAAGCTCCATCGCCTCACGTGAACCCGTGGAGGCACCCGATGGAACCGCTGCACGCCCCATTGCACCCGACGTCAGTATTACGTCGGCTTCCACGGTAGGATTGCCGCGTGAGTCCAAGATTTCTCTTGCCTGAATATCTGCGATTTGCGTATTGACTGCCACCTGCGTTGTTCTCCTTGAAATCGT
>JBGMRO010000577.1:0-3010 GCA_048061555.1 Thiohalomonadales bacterium
CACCACAGAATGGACCTCTGTGGGAAATGCCAGATAAGGGTGAAAATCGACTTAGCGGATACTCAATAGCCATGTTTATAAGGCGCAGATTGTCATTTTTATCCATAATTCTATTTATCTTTGCTCCCAAATAGGGAGCGTGCTAGTATCTGACTATGAGAGTTATCGCGAAGTCCATGCTTAGGATATTCTGGGAAAGTAATCCAAAATACCGTGATGCACAAAAACAGATGACTGAATGGTACAACTACTGTGCAAATACACAATGGAATTCATCTCACAAACTTAAATCAGACTTACGTAATGCCAGCATATTGAAGAACAACCGTGTCGTTTTTAACATTTGTGGAAATAAATACCGTATTGTTGTTCTAACGGATTATGCAAGGCATGGAATACTCATTCGGTTTGTAGGTACGCATAAGCAATACGATGAAATCAAGGATATTGATATTATTTGAGGTCACATTATGAAACTGAAACCAATTAAAAACAAAACAGAATTAAAGAAGGCGTTAAATCGTATCGATGAGCTTTGGGGTGCAAAAAAAAATACTGAAAAAGGTGATGAGCTTGATGTTCTGATGCTATTGGTTGAAAAGTATGAGGAAGAGCATTATCCAATACCACCATCTGACCCTATTGAAGCAATCAAATTTTTAATGGAGCAGAAAGCACTGATACGAAAAGACCTGGAGCCGTATCTTGGTACCCGAGCTCGTGTTTCTGAGGTGCTGAATAAAAAGCGAAGTCTTACACTTCCCATGATAAAGAGATTGCATGAAGGCTTGAATATCCCATACAACTGTTTAATTGCGTAAAAAAGCACTGATGGCAATTATATAAGAAGATATTCAAGTGTCTGCTTCAATTTTACAGATCACCACAAAGCGGAAATTTAGAAAGCTCTAATATAGTGCCAGGAATTGGCTAAAGCAGACATCGAAAAATAGACTTTCTCATGGAATTCTTGAATAAACCCCACTTATGTAGTAACATATCTACATAAGTGCTGAAAGGGTAATTATCATGTCTATTACAATAAGCAGTCGCAAATTTAATCAAGATGCGAGCGGTGCAAAAAAAGCCACAAAACAAGGGCCTGTTTTTATTACAGACCGTGGTCACACTGCGCATGTTCTTTTATCTTTTGAAGATTATGAGAAATTAGCCGGTGGACTTTCATTGTTAGATGCTATTGCTCAAACAGGCGATACAGATTTTGATTTTGAGCCATCAAAGCTGACTGGTACGCTACATAACCCAGTCGATTTTTCTTGATGTATTTACTTGATACCAATATTATTTCAGCGCTACGACGTCCAGACAAAGCGGATCCACTTTTAAGAGATTGGGCTGCAAGTGTACCTGTTAGCCGATTTTATTTATCGGTCATAAGTATCCTTGAAATAGAACACGGTGTGTTGCTAAAAATACGCAAAGATAAAAAACAAGGTGCTTTGCTACGTGCCTGGGTTGATGACGAGGTTTTGCCTCGGTTTGAAGGTCGGATTTTATCGATTGACGTAGACGTTACTTTGCAATGTGCAAAGCTACATGTGCCAGACCCGCAGCCAGAACGCGATGCATTAATTGCAGCCACAGCACTGGTGCATAAATTAACGGTCGTAACCAGAAATGTAAATGATTTTCTCCCAACGGGTGTTCAGGTATTAAATCCCTGGGAAGATATCCCTAATAATGAGCGGTGATCTGATTTTACTTATTTTTAAATGCTTGCTTGTTTCAGAACATCTACACCGTTTGATGCTAGCTTCGACTGTCCGGTAGGTGGCCAGAGCATTGACTATGGCATCGATAATAACGGTGATAGTGTGCTCGACGTAGCTGAGATTGATGGAAATGCTGTGATATGCTCAGACATGTGCATAACTGTTCCGTTCGAAGTAACCCATAGTTTCTCAAACATAGGCACCTTCACCACTTCACTTCTTGATCTGGGCAACGTCGCCATCGCCGGTACACCAGGTAACATTAACGTATTAAATCTCAATGGACTTGGCGTGGTTGGCGGCAGTTCTGATGTTAATGTCGATAGTGGCGAGTCTATTGCTTTTAGTTTTAACCGACCAGCGCTCATTGTTTCATATAGTGTATCATCTGCAGGAAATGGCGATGCTGACGGACTCGTTGGGGAAGCTTTTATCGAGGCATTTGCTATGGATAAAACCAGTTTAGGTACAGCTGATGTAAATGGTGTTGGAACTTTTGATGTATCACAAATGTTCGGTAATGTACCTATCACTTCGTTCACGGTGACAGCCTATGCCGATAATTTCGTGTTTCATTACTCACTTTCACGACCTGTGAATAAACGAGGCAGAGTAAAAACTCTGAGCGTCAGCTCTTGATCCAGAGCTTTATTGCCAGAAAAAGCCGTTCAAGATCTCTTATGTGTTGGCTACAGACTAAGATGCGATGGCACGATACGAGCATTTACCGAACAAAGGCACGAAAAGACCTGTTAACAGGTCTTTTTTATTGCTTTGATTATTAAAAAGACCTATAATCAGGTTTTATAAGTGGTCTTGAAGGAGAAAGGTAATGGTTCATAGTGTTTTAGCTGAAGTGACGACCAGCATATCAGAATTAAAGAAAAACCCGATGGCTGTTGTTGAGCAGGGCGAAGGTTTTCCTGTGGCTGTTTTAAATCGAAACCAACCGGCTTTTTATTGTGTTCCTGCTGAGGCCTATGAGGCGCTTATGGATAAGCTTGAAGATGTTGAATTAGCCGCGATAGTTGAGGCAAGAAAAGATCAAAAAGAAATTGCGGTTGCCCTGGATGATTTATAGGGAGAAGTTACAGGGATGAACTACAAGCTTTTATTCAAAAAGGACGCGCTTAAAGAATGGGAATCACTGGATAATTCGATTCGGAAACTATTCTTAAAAAAACTGGAAGAAAGACTCATCAAGCCGCGTGTTGAGTCATCCAGATTGTCAGGCATGAAAGATTGCTACAAAATCAAACTTCGTAGTAGCGGCTATC
>JBGMRO010000578.1:0-3007 GCA_048061555.1 Thiohalomonadales bacterium
CTCATCGTTGTGCCGATTTTTTAAATGCTCACATATTAGTATATGCTGCGCTTTAAAAAATCAGTACGCCTCGATCTTGGAGAAATATCCTCGTTTGTGGACGGACACTAGATTAGTGCCCATCCATAAACGGTCTATTTCTCCAATAGTTACGCGAGTGCCTTGGTTTTGACCAACAATGCGGGTAAGAGCGTCAGGTTCGCCAATAGCGCGACCATCATTGCTAGCCCGGTAAACAGACCAAAATAGATTGTCGGGATAAAGCTGGATAATGCCAAGATGGAAAATCCCAAGGTAATGGTCATTGACGTGTAGTACATGGCGCGCCCGGTGCTCTTATGCGTTCGTGCTACTGCAGACCAGTAGTCCCCGTCGGTCGCGAATTCTTCGCTAAATCGATGTATATAATGTATGGAGTTATCGACTGCGATACCGATGGAGATAGCGGCGATGGTGATGGTCATTATATCCAGCGGAATGCTCAACCAGCCCATCATGCCCAATACCAGACCTGCGGCCACCATGCTAGGCAGGATAGCAATCAAGGAAATCTTTAGTGACTTAAATAATACCAGAAACATCAACATAATCGCCAGGAATACAACACCGATAGTCAATATTTGTGAACTGAACAGACTCTGTAACATATTGTTATAAAGTACCACCATACCGGTCAGTTTGACTTGGGCGGGTTGTAAGCCAAATTTATTAACTAGGTCGGTCTTGATGCGATTGATTAATTCCTGGCGACGCAGATTGTAGTCGGATTCAAATACACGGATCGAAAAACGAATTTGATTTCCGTCGGTCGACATATAGGGTGAGAATAAATCCGCCTTGAGGTCAGCGGGAAAGCGTTTGTAAATGACCGACAAAATAATATTGGTGATCTCTTTGCCGCCATTTAATGTCTTGAGTATCTGCATGGTAGAAGCGAGAGATAAAACTTTTCCCGTCTCCGGCAAATTATCCAAATAATTGTGAATTTCTGCGATTTGCTTGAGCTTGAAGGTATTGAACCAATAGCTATTGCCACTAATGCCACCGTCTTGGCCTTCGTCCTCAAAATCATCATCGTCGTCCTCGGCATCCTCGGCATCACTATCTTCTATGGAGGCTAGCGACTCAGCTTTCATTTGCTCAATAAACGCTGAGTCAGCGTCTATGATGACCTCTAAGGGGGTTGTGCCACCTAAGTCTTCGTCGATTTTTAACATACCTTGATAAATTTCGGTATCAGCCTTGAAGTAATCGATGAATCGATTCTCCACGGTCAGATTACTAATACCGATAAAGGCAAAAATCATTAATGCTACAAAAATACCAATGGTCGCATTACTGTGGTTTTTTATTGTCCTGGCGAGATACCCGGTGATGGCCTCGGTCGAGTCATGGCTACGTTGCACAGGCTTTCCGGGTTTTAAAAAGACCAAGATGGAAGGAAATATTAAAAAACACAGCACAAAGGCCAGTCCGACACCAAATACCATCATCCAACCAAAATCGATGACCGGCCGGATACCGCTCACCAACAAAGAGCCGAATGCGACCATTGTCGTTGCGACAGTATAAAATGAGGGAACAATCTTAGATCGGATACTTTCGACAATTAGATCTTTCTGCAGGCTAGCAGGTTTATCTGCGTGCAATTCTTGGTAACGCACGATTAAATGCACGGTCAGTGATAGTGTAATAATCAACAACAAGGAAATGAAATTTGAGGAAACGACGGTAACCTTCCAATCGACCATTCCGAGGTAGCCGACCATGCCGATAACTGCGGCTAGACAAATACTCACCGGGATAATGACCCAGTGAACGCGTTTGAAGGATACCGCGAGTAATAAGATTATAAAGGAAATGACTCCAATACCAAAGACGCGTATATCGTGGCGTATATAGCTAATCATGTCGGCGACAATCATCGGTAAACCGCCTAAATAAATGTCGGCATTATTGCGATAACGGTCGAGTATGTTTCGAATGGACTGAATGTCCTGACTTTGTTGCTCTTGCAAGACTGAGCTATGGCGCTTGAATTCAGCCGATATTTCTTTTAATTCAATTTTTTCTGACGGCGTTAATTCGGCGCTTAGGCGTTGCTCACGTAGCTTATTTCGCTGTAAATTTAGTCGTGCATATTTTTTGTCGCGTTTAAATTTTATTTGTATGGCGGTCGTTTTTCCATCGCTACTGGATAATAAATTCTCATAAATTGGACTCGTAGTGAACTCCTTCTTAGCGAGAGCGAGATCGACATCCTTGGACAGTAAAGTCCTAGGTTGCTTGATAATTTCCGAAAAAGTGACCGGCGGACTGCTGATAAGCGGCACGTCTAAATAGGTGGTCACTTCACCTACTCGGGGCAAGGCCAGTAAGTCTTTACGCAGCGCCTGAATATTTTTAATAGAGGTTTCTGAAAAAAGTTCTTCGTGTGGGCTGTAGGTTATGACGACGAATTCGTCAGTAGCATATTTAGCACTAATCGATTGAAAATAGCGGTAATCGTTGTCCGTCTCCAATATCAGTGCATCACCAGAGGCATCTAACTTAAAATTACCGACGAAGGAGGACAAGAAGCCTATTACAATAGTGACAAACAGTATCGATATGAGCGGTCTTTCGATAGTGATTTTATAATATAACGTGTTTAGTGAAGATAACATAGAGTCCGTTTATTCTGGGTATGAGTATGAGTATGAGTATCGCTAAGATTGTAATGGTAATTTGGAGTAATATTCCTGGAGATTTGGTCCAGTTAGTAGGGTAAAGCACTCCCTCAGTTTGGGTGAAGTATGGGCAATATCCAGTCGTAGGGCAAGCCCTCTGTCCACCTGCGTAGTTTCTATTTTTGTATCGTAAGTGTCCGACCACAAACGAGGGTATTTCTTCAAGATCAAGGCGTGACGAATTTTTAAAGCGCAGCATATTAGTGTTTCTTAATCTGTTTTTGTTTGCAAATTTAGAAAGACTTATCTTAAGATACTAATATGTGAGCATTTAAAAA
>JBGMRO010000579.1:0-2995 GCA_048061555.1 Thiohalomonadales bacterium
ATAGGTGCATCGCAGTAAATTCGCGATTTCACCATACGAAATTTGGTACTTCAATAGCACCCGTACCAGTGGACGAAACATCTTGCCCACGGCGGCCAATATAGTCGATCTTATATCTGTTCTCATACTGCGAGAATATCCTCGATTTACCACGCCGTCAATAAACGGGGTGTTTGCCCCTTTTATTTACTGTAGTCAGTGTAGAGGGGCTTTTTTGCAATGTCAATATAAACGGGGAATATTCCCCGTTTATATTGATCTAAAACAAAGGTAAATAAATCGACAGTTTGTGCTTCCCAGAGCGAAATCTATCCACTAGTAGGGTTTAAATTATATTAATCAATTGGTAAAGGTGAAATAACGTAAAGCACTGGCGTCAAGCGACTTAACTAGCATCAAGCTATTTTTAATCTCGTTTACGAGTGGATTTGACCCGCAGTTTAAATTTTTGGGTAGAAAGCTTGAGCTCAGCTATTGATTGGGCGCTAGGTGGCAACAAGGCCGCACCTCGATCAATTAATTTTTTATAAGAGTCCCTCTGCATTAAGAGTAATAGTTATAGCGATTTTTCCTATTTTTTCGATTTGCTATTTGCTTTACACTCAAAAACACGCGCCGTGCATTCGACGCGTGAGATACCATTTTGTTACAAATTTTTCTAGGAAAAAATGAATATAGGGAATTATGGAAGATTAAACGGGAGAGTATACGTACAGGAGCGCTGCAAATTTATTCTAAATAATAATGGGGTAGCTTAAAAAAATAACTATAAGATACCCCAGAACCTCCAACACTAATTTTTCTTTTATCTGTTACCGCGCAGAGCGGAAACCAGTGAACTCGCCCCTCATTTGTGGGGAATATTGCGCATCGATAGAATAGGCCCCCGCACCATCACCGGAATTAAATGTCGCCCCTGCATTGCCACCACGAGCAATTGCTGAGGGTATGCCATCCTGATAGCCTCCTGGTGTTTGGGCTCTGCCATCTATCAGATCACAAATCTGATTCTCAACCACCTCATCTTGGTCGCGTGATTTATCATACAGAGGTATACACGCACACACCTTACTCCAACCAGGTCGATTGAGAAGAAAGTAGCGCGTAATCGCGGTTCTAGACGATTTCCAAATCGGGTATAAGTGTACCCAACATGAAACAGCCCCGTATAATCATACTGCAACCATGGAAACAGCCCCTTGTTTTAATATGTTCAGTAGAGAATTGTTATGTATGGCCCGAGTAATATCAAAGGTGATGCATAGTCATTGCAGTGGTCTGCCGCTACAAGCAGATATCAATGAACGAATATATAAACTTATTTTCCTTGATATTGGACTGATGAATGCAATTAGTGGCTTAGGTTGGCAAACTATTGCCCAAATGCAGGAAACGGTATTAATCAACGAAGGTGTAATGGCTGAACAATTTATTGGCCAGCATCTTCAACCTAGATTAATCAGATGAACGGCTTGTAGAGCAGTTCTGGCTAGTTGTCTGACGAAACAAAAAAATGAGTTAATGGCTAGTCCTTAACGTTTTTTTTGTAAAGCCAGATAGCTAGCCAGGGCTGCTCTACAAGTCGTAGCGCGGTCACCCATTGAGGGAGTTAGCCGAAAGCACTATACCCGATTGTCATCAAATAGTTGATACAACTTTGCAGCGTTCAACTGATTAATCTAGGTTCAATCAATACTCGCCGATTCGCCCAACCGAGAGTTGACCTATTGGCTCAGGGAAGGTCGTTCTTCTAATGCGGAGGTAGACTATATTGTCAGTCTACAGGGTAAAATTGTTCCGATAGAGATTAAATCGGGGGCGACTGGTAGCTTGAAATCCCTACATCAATTTGTAGGCGAAAAATCAGTCTCTTGCGCGGTAAGATTTGATGCTAATCTACCATCAGTTCAAGAAGTTCATACTAAAGTAGAACGAAATAAAAAGTCGATAAAAGTCAATTACCAGTTAATTTCCTTACCACTGTATTTAATTGAACGCTTGCCTCACTTGTTGGCCTAACGTAGCAGACAAACAGGCCGCCAAGTTGCCTGCTTGAAACAAGTTTGCTGCAACATCTAAAGATTGGTGTTTCTTAATCTTTGTGTTTAGTAATTCTTGTTCTGCGTTGTTTGCAGGACTAGAAGTACTAAAAATTGGCATAATGATGAGATTGGAAAATTAGCCCGTTTGTCGATAAATCACGATAAGCGATAAGTAACACTATGTTCTGCAAAATACGCAGTACATAGTGTTACGGACACTAACTAGCCATGGTAGCCGAACCGCTTTACCTCTCCCGCATTTCAGTTACCAGTCTAAAAATTAAGTTAAGGCCCAATAATCGTAATCCAATCTTTCGTTACATGACAATCATCGCAGACATCCCACGATGCCACGTGCAATCTGGGCCTAGTATGACAAATCGCGCCGCACATCCCCAGAACTTCATTATGATCCACTTGAGACGGTGTAACCGGTTGCCATTGGTTTGGCCACTTTAAATGACAGGCCTGACACGCATCGCTCGTCGCGATATGGGCAGGAGATTTACCCGTGCCAGTCTTGCCATCGTGACAAGAAACACAGGTCCCTACGACTTGTGCATGATCCACTCCGACGATTCGCAACCAGCCAGCAGGTGGGATGACATGACAATTATCACAAGAATTTGTGGCTGGAATGTGGCCGAATGGTTGGCCCTTTGCGTCCTTGCCATTGTGACAATCAATACAGTTTCCGACAAAACCCTGGTGGTCAACCGGTGGCTCGGGTGGGGTTGGTGGTGTGACGATAGGTGGAACGAGTGGGCCGGAAGGCTCGGAAGGCGCGGTAGAAATAGGTGGAATGGGCAATTGCGGTATTGTGGGATCGGTAGGACGCGCCGGAATCCAGCTCCGTGGTGGCGCCGCGTGACAGGCAATACAGTCCAGTGTTGTAGGAAGATGATTCACCGATTGACCCAATGCAATGACACCGTCGTGACAGGAAACACAGG
>JBGMRO010000580.1:0-2973 GCA_048061555.1 Thiohalomonadales bacterium
GTGATCTTCCTGACCTTAAAATTTTGGATATACAACTAGATTCAGCATCACCGCTTACAATATACGCGCATACGTATGCGGGTTTGTTCAAGAGTGTCAATGGGGGCGATAGTTGGGTTGGTGTGCCTGGCGGCGCCTGTTTACTTTTTCCGTTTCTAGCGATTTCTCCATCATCCCCGAATATCTTATATAGTGGATGCGCCTTTGGTAATTTTTCCATTAGTACAAATAGCGGTAAAGAGTGGACATATTTGAAAAACAGATTTCAAATTCAGAGCTTAAGGGTAGATCCAATAGCCCCGAGTATCCTCTATGTAGGGACATTCTTCACTGGTGTGTATAAGGCGAGTATAGCCGGTATGCAATAATCAAAGGGGTGGGTTTTCTTCTACAAGCGGAATATTTGGCGCAACAAATAGCCCCAGACATACTTTATTAAGGTAAATCTCCGGCTTTTCCGGGGACGGCTAATTTAGTGTTAATACTCGCCCAAAATAAAAAATTAAACCGTCATATTTTCCCCAAATGTAATTCATGGTTACATTTCTGGCTAGTATTGCTACAATAATGTAGAGTATATACTCTACAAATTTGCGCTATTTTGATTTTGAACAGGTATGAGAATGAAGATTGCTCCCGTGACAAGACAAACGCTGCTCGATTTTCGAGACAAATATAAACTAAAACCGTTGCATTTAGGATCAATGTTTGGGCTTTCACATCCAACCAAATGGTTGCAAATAACCAAAATCGAGAAAAAGGAGGACAGGGACGCCCTGGTAGATATGTCGCTCGCGCTTCTTTATAGGCGTTATGTCGCAAATCCCGCGATAATTGAAGAAATAAAACAAGATAATTTTAGAATTGAAGATTCGTATGACGCGTTTAATAAATATTTAGGCACTACAAAAAAAGGTAAGAATATCGATACAGATTTATTCTCAATTATTATCGGAAAAAAACCGGGTTTCTATGACAGAGTCGTTAGAACCCAGGATAAACAAACAGGGACTGTTAAAACGCTGTGTAAGATATTTTCTGATGCGATTGAAGCGAAGGACCATGATACGGTAAAAGCCATTATTGAAGGTGCAAAAATTGAGGCAGCAGCGCGTGGGTATAATATTGCTGCCGATGAATATTCAAAAATCACACGAAAATTTGATACGTTGACCAAAAAGAAAAGACAAAAATTAAGATAAACTAGAATAACATATCCATTTCACTAACTAGTGTCCGTCCACAAACGAGGATATTTTCCCAAGATCGGCTGCTCTAATGCATCCATGCATTCGCAGCATAAGGCCATCCATGGCCAAAAGGCGCACGAATTTTTTAAAGCGCAGCATAGACTACTATGTGAGCATTTAAAAAATACGCGCAACGCCGATATTAGGGAAATAGACCGTTTGTGGATGGGCACTAACTAGTTTGCCGACATGCGTTTCTTTATACCAATCGATTTTTTAATATAATCTTGTGCAACGCGGTGGTCAGGATCTATGCGCAGCAGTTCTTCCCATACTGCGATAGCCTCATCTAGCTTTTGGCCGTCGTACAATTCCATTGCTTTTTCATGCAGTGAAATGACTATGCTTCGTGTCAGTTGCTTTACTCTCTGTTGCGCCTTAATATTATCCTTGTCGATCGCCAAAACGCGATTAAATTCTTGTAACGCTTTCGTGACGTCACCCTGATATTGAGAGAATAGCCCTTGTTGATAAATTTTGTTAGAAAGTAATTTACGATTAATATCTTTGGAAAGGGTAACAACAGAATATTGCTTCGGTGCAATTTTAATGGCTTTAATAATAGTCTCTTTTGCAGTGTTATATTTTTTCTTACCAATAAGATAGTTTGTATGACCTATATACGCAGATAGCATTAGTTCACGAAATTTTCTTTCATTTTGTTCGTGTAAAGAAGCTTGCTCTAGTATAGATATTGCCAATTGATATTTTTTCTTTTTGACATATATTTCTGCAGTTAGGTAAGTCGAGGAAGCTGTAGTATTTGTATCTTTAGGTGGGATAATTACTGCTATTTTAGATTTTGTTGATTGAGGCGCTTCAGCTTTTGGCACGAATACCGTTACCTTCTTATTAGCTGATGGTGCTGGTGATGGTTTGACAGCCGGTGCCATTGGTTTTTCAGTAGCACCGATGTTTTTTGCCGTTATCGTGTCAGATTTTTTGGATACTGTTATATTAGTCGTATTCAGATGGTCAGTAGTGGCGGTCGGGTTATCATTCTGTGCCGTCGTCTTCTCTGCAGTTTCGACTTTTTTTGGTGGCGTTTTTACTATTGCATTTTGCTCGCCGCGTAGTGGGGGTATTGGCGCTGCACCACAAGCAAAAAGGGCGACAATGCAAGATATAACGAAAAAATACTTAATCATTGACTTATCCACTAATTAAAACGATACGTTAAGACCAAAACCGTATAGATTTATATTTTTTTCAAGTATTGTTGCTTCTAGCTCTATAGTACCTTTAGAATTACCTATGGGAAAAGCATAGCCAACACCAAGTCCCGCGCTAGCATTTACGCCGTCAGTTGGCGTTTCTACTTGTGATTCCTCATTATGAATATTAATTCGTTCTAACACCATGCCGATCTTAGCTTTCCCATAGAAATTTAGACTAAATGATTCTCTGTGCACCAGATAACTGCCAAATGACAATATCTCATAGTGGCCTGAAGCATTATTTGTACTGTACTTACCGCCTTGAACGGAAATGTTACCCTCAAATTCAAATGATAACCTTTGCGAAAGACCAATACCGTAGGTGTAGCCTAGCGCGGTTAAATTTGCGACATTATTCGTATTCACGCTTATACTTCCGATCTTAAAAAAAGAGTATTGGTCCCCTGTATCTGACCACACGGACGTGCTGAAGGCTGAAAGCGCAAGTAGAAAGAATATTAATTTATGCATTATTATAATTATACTTGGGGCTAGGTACTATTTTG
>JBGMRO010000581.1:0-2969 GCA_048061555.1 Thiohalomonadales bacterium
CATTCTGGATGGTGCTTGCGTTACTGGTATCAGGTCAGCCGCTTCAATGGAATTTGATACAAGGTTATTCGGTTTTACATATGGCATACCTTATTATAGCTTCCACAATAGCCACGGTTTATTTATACCAACGAACGACTGTAGCTCTGGGCCCCAGCCGTGTAAACGCGTACATTTATTTGAATCCGGCATTAGTGGCAATTCTAGTATTTCTTGTTAACGGAGTTTCAATTCCGGTGGCTATAATTCCAGGAGTTTTGATTTCAGCAATTGCTACTGTATTACTCCAAAAAAGCAACAATCAAGGAGTAGGCACATTATCAGTTAAAAGGACATAATCAAGTCTGTGTTTGCTGTTTTATACAGGTTGTGTAATCCTTGTTAGACAAATTGAAAGGGCACTGAATGTTGAATTTTTTTAAACGTGTATTCGTTGCGGCTGTTATCTTCGCATTTCTTTTTGGCGCAGCGAGCGTTAATGCAAAAGTCGTTAAATACGATCTCATTATTGAGCAGCAAGAGGTATATATTACCGGAAAACCTGCTCAGGCCATGACTATCAACGGAAGTCATCCTGGTCCGGTCCTGCGCTTCAAAGAGGGAGACTTAGCCCGTATCCGTGTGCACAATAAGATGAGAGTCGAGACCTCCATGCATTGGCACGGCGTGCTTGTGCCGCCAGGAATGGACGGTGTTCCCTTTGTAAGCTTCCCGCCGATCAAACCCGGAACAACATTTACTTACGAGTTTCCCATTCGCCAAAGTGGGACATACTGGTATCATTCCCATACTGGCCTCCAGGAACAAAAGGGGCTTTACGGTGCAATTGTCATTGAAACGCGGCAAAGCAAGCATAAGGCCGACAGTGCTCATGTGATACTTTTTTCGGATTGGACGGACGAAAGTACACACGAGGTGCTTAGGACACTCAAGCGTGGCAGTGATTGGTACGGAATCGAGAAAGGAAGCGCCCAGAGCATCATTGGAGCAGCCCGCATCGGGCATTTAAGCTCATATTTCGAGCGCGAACTTACGCGTATGCCCGAAATGGACATTTCCGACATCGCCTTTGATCAGTTTCTCGCTAACGGGGAACCAGAGATTACCATCGCGGCAAAGCCGGGAAAGATGCTTAGACTTCGCGTCATTGACGGGGGCGCGGGGACCAATTTTATCCTCGAATTTGCTGGAGGCCCTATGATCATCGTGGCAGCAGATGGTCAAGAAGTGGAACAGATTCAGAAAAAGAGGTTGTTTATCGCGATCGCGGAAACATACGATGTACTTATACGGGTTCCTCCCTCCGGAGCCTATGAATTCCGTGCCACCGCTCAGGATGGTTCTGGCTACGCGTCGGTCTGGATCGGAGATGGGGACCGCTATCCAGCGCCCGATGTGCCGAAACCAAATCTCTATCACAATATGGGAAAGCTCAATCTGAAACGAATCTTCTCCCTCACTCCGCAAGGTGTTGTCGGCATGCCGGATCGCATGGTCAAAGATGGCAAGTTCGACAATCCAGGAATGATGGGCAAGGGAGCAATGCCGGAAATGAAGAACATGGCCCATATGGCGGAATTTTCCATGAGGTCAATGGGCAGGATGTATTCTCCATTAAAGGAAGCCGATAAATTAGCCAAACTTGACACAATGTCTCAGGCTTCTTCACGGATAGGCAAGAAATATGGTAGGGATTTTCGACTCCTTGCCGCTGATGTTTCCGCATCCGAAGATCTGGCCATTGATGGTCTGGATACGCGCCGTCCATGGCCGCCCTACAACGAACTGCGCTCCAAACAACCCACTTCTTTTCCCAAGGACAAACCCGTGCGTGAAATCCGTCTCACCCTTGATGGGGACATGGAACGTTACGTCTGGTTTCTCAACAATAAGCCACTTTCAGAAAGTGATATGATCAGTATAAAAAGGGGCGAGACCGTGCGATTTATCATGATCAATCGCACCATGATGCACCATCCTATGCACCTGCACGGTCATTTTTTCCGTGTAATCAATGACCAGGGTGACTACGCTCCGCTGAAGCACACTGTCGATGTTACCCCAATGTCCACTACAGTGATCGAATTCGACGCCAACGAATTCGGCGATTGGTTTTTCCACTGCCACCTTCTTTACCATCTGAAGGGTGGTATGGCGAGAGTCGTGCATTACGAAGGCTTTAATGTTAATCCCCAGTTAGACATGATTCGGCCTAATCTGTATGAAGACTCATGGTATTTTTGGGGTCGATCTGAGCTCCTCAGCAACATGAATGAAGGCTTGCTCATGTTGTCCAATACCCGCAACATCCTGACCTCGGAGTGGGAAGTAGGATGGCAGGAAGTGAACAATACCGAGTGGGAAGGGATTTTTTCCTACGATCGTTATATTAACCGCTTTTTCACTTTTTTCGCCGGCGCCGATCTATTGGGTTTCAGCGACGAGATTGATGAATCGCGTGGTGTGTTTGGTTTTCGTTACCTGCTGCCGCTAAACATTGAGTCTCGCATGTGGATTGATACGGATGGCGGTACGAGAATTAATCTGGGTAAATCTTTTAAATTGACGCCTCGCCTCGCGCTATTCGGCGAAACTCAATTTGATACCCACGATAAGTGGGAGGGCAGAACAAGGCTGTCCTATTTGATGAACAAAAACATCTCTGTTATAGGTCAATGGCACTCTGACTATGGTTTTGGAGGCGGTCTGCAGATTCTTTTTTAATATGAGAATTAAGGACTAACAACGCCTCCACCTGGTCGCTATTACGCTGCTCTTAATCGATCTACTCAATATAAAGGAGGGATACATGGTATGAGTAAAATAAAACGAATTGCAACACTAAGCATTTTTGTTCTGTCGTTCCTTGTTGCTAATTCCGCTAGCGCGGCATCATCAAAAATTGGAATTTTAGTCTTCGATGGTTTTTTGACAAGCGATGTAACTGCTCCTATCGAGGTGTTTGGAGC
>JBGMRO010000582.1:0-2967 GCA_048061555.1 Thiohalomonadales bacterium
TACCAAGGTTGGAAAAACGCACCCATTACCTAGCGATGTTTGCTAATATCGCCACCCTACTGGGTTTGTTAGGTACCATTATTGGTTTAATTCAAGCATTTACCGCAGTTGCAAATGCAAATCCCGCCGACAAGGCTGATCTACTTTCTGCAAGTATCTCGGTTGCGATGAATACCACCGCGTTTGGTTTAATGGCGGCTATTCCACTGCTGTTGTTGTTCACCGTTTTACAGACAAAGACGACCGAGCTAGTCGACAGTATGGAAATGGCAACGGTTAAGTTTTTGAACGTCATTACCGAGCAAATGAATCAGTAATCGTCGTTTGCTATCGAAGCTGTGTTTTTTATCACTAATCGTTGACCCATAACTATTTATTACTAATCCAGGATTACTTTTACCATGTCTGTTAGGTCGAGAGTTCGTCGCGCAAACCACGTCGATACCGATTTGGATATTACCGCCTTTCTTAATTTGATGGTGATTCTAGTGCCATTCCTGTTAATTACTGCGGTGTTTTCGAGCATGACGGTATTAGAGCTAAATTTACCGCCGCAAACTAAAAGTAATAGCGACAATAAAAAACCGAAAAAAGTGCAGAATTTCGAATTAATACTACGTCAAGATGAAATGATCCTAGCCGATACTATCGGTGGTCCCATTAAGCGTTTCTACCGTCGCGACGGCGAATTTGATATGCAAGATTTATCCGATATGTTGGTACGGGTGAAACTGAAATTTCCAGATAAAAAAAATCTGTCCATATTGATGGAGCCAGACACACCCTATGACATGTTAGTGCAAGCGATGGATACCGTGCGGGTCGTCGCACAAGAGGAAGACGGAGAGATGGTTAACAAAGAACTATTTCCGGTTATTTCCATTGGCGATGCACCGCCAGCAGCAACGGCGGCCAAAATGCCAGAGTCTAAAGGATAGTCAAGATGAAATCATCTAGACGAGCGATGCGAATGCAACGACACCATGCCCGTAAGCGGGGTGCTGGTGCGTTAAATATGGTTTCCTTGATGGATATATTTACCATTCTGGTATTTTTTCTATTGGTGAGTTCAACGACTGCACAGGATTTGCCGCGCACCAAAGATATTAAATTGCCTGAGTCAATTGCAGACAAGTTGCCGAAGGAAAATGTAGTCATTATGGTTAGCGCAAAAGACATACTCGTACAGGGTGAGAAAGTCGCCTCTGTTTCTGCGGTAATGGCGTCTAACAAGAATCTGATTGTTGGCCTACAGATGGCCTTGAGAAGTCAAGCGGCGAGACGGATATCTAGCCTCGAGGGCAAGGATGGCAAGCCGATCAATCGACCTGTCACGATTATGGGGGACAAGGACATTCCGTATAAGTTACTCAAAAAGATTATGTTTACTTCTACCAAGGAAAGCTTTGGTAAGATCTCTTTGGCAGTCATGCGTAAGAGCAAGAAAGACGGATAATTATGGCCGCTGCTTTATATCATTCCTATATTTTACCCTGGACGCAAATTTCCAATGAGCTAGACCGGCTCAAGAAGTATGTGATTGTTATTGTCGTCAGTGCGGTTATTCTCGGGCTAGTGATTCCGTTTCTACCCGTGCCGAAAAAAGATAAATCTAAGGTTCAGAAATTGCCACCGCGTTTGGCGCAATTGGTCCTTGAAGCGCAAAAGCCGAAACCCAAACCACCACCGCCAGTAAAAAAGAAAGAGAAAAAGAAGGAAAAGAAAAAAGAGAAAAAGAAGGTAAAGAAGAAGGAAAAAAAGAAACCGAAACCCAAACCCAAGCCGAAGCCGAAGCCCAAAAAGACGCAGGCCCAAAAAACAGCGGAAGCACGTAAAAAGGCGCAAAGCGCTGGTATACTGGCATTTGCTGATGACTTGTTGGATTTACGTGAAGACAAAGTAACGGCGCAACTCAATAAAACCACTAAATTATCCACGGGCGGTGTACAGGCCAGTGAATTTAAGCGTAGTTTACTGACATCAGGTATCGTGGTAGAAGGTAGCGGTGGAATCAATACCGATTCTATCAGTACCGGTGTGGGGCGTAGCAACTTAGCGGGGCGTAAGACCACAAAAGTCGATAGTGATATCGATGCCATCGCCAAGCAGGGCGCGAAGACACGAAAAGGTAGGAATAATCGACCTTCACGCAGTCAAGAAGATGTGATTATGGTGATGGATAAGAATAAGGGTAAAATTTTTTCCATTTACAATCGGTTCTTTCGTAAGGATCCTACCCTAGAAGGCGGGATAGTATTTGAATTGACCATCGCGCCAAGTGGGATCGTCGTTAGTATCAGGATTTTGTCGAGTCAGCTCAATTCACCCAAGCTAGAAAGGAAGTTACTGGTGCGTATTAAGTCTTTTAATTTCGGGGCCCGTGACGTAGCCGAAGTGATTGTCACTTATCCGATCGAATTTCTACCACCCTAAATGTCGTCTCCAGGTTTCCGCTTAGGCGAAGTCGTTAAATAGCGTACCCATGACTTCATCTATCGCTTGTACAACCTTGACAGAGGCCTCGACTTGATTACGGTCCGAATTGAGATCGACCAACGAGTTGGCTAATTCAGCGGTGTCTTCGTTACCTTTGGCGGATGTGGCGGCAATCTCCTGCGCATCTCGGCGCATATTCTCAAGACCCGAAGTTACACCGGGTAGACCCGCAGTGGAAAGATTTGGAAAATTCATGACATACCTCGCAATGAAATCTAGCTAACAACTCTATCGGACTGTGCGCCTAAAGCTTTAACTTAGCTTAATTATGCTAAGTGGTTTTTTCGCTCTTCCAGACAAAGTCGGCAACCTGTTGGCTTTGATTAATATAGCGCGAGAGCACGAATAGAAAATCTGATAGACGATTGATAAAGGTAGAGACATTGGGGTTTATGGGTGTCGTCTGTTGTAATCTCACTAAGTGCCGCTCTGCACGCCTGCAGATTGCTCGTGCTTGGTGGCAAGTGGCGG
>JBGMRO010000583.1:0-2966 GCA_048061555.1 Thiohalomonadales bacterium
TGGTGGTGTTTTGCAGACTCCCTTTTCCCAAAGGCTTTTTGCTATATTAGAATTGGCGCCAGCGGACATACTATTAAATACAAAATAGTTCCTATATTCGTCGTTTTTTTCCATGACCGCTTTTAGGCTTTCTTTAAGTAAGGTGACAGAGTCATTGAATGAATATTTCTTATCAGGCTCATAGTCACAGTGGTGAGCGACAAACACCCAATCATGAATTATATAAGCTGGGGCATAACCCCATGGAGAAAACCCTTTAACACCCCACAAAAATCTTGGTATAGATCCACCGTCAGTATACATAGGTCCTGGATTAATGCTTGTGCCGTCCTCTCGTACTAGGGTAAATGGGTCATCACTATTAGGTAGAAATAAAAAATAGTCATTTTCTATCCATCTCACATCTAATGAGCCTTTAAGTTCAGCTTTATTTGTTTCACGGTATTCAGTGTTTGCACATCCAGAAATAACTATAGATAAAATTAGTAATAGATAAATTCGCATACAAGCTCCTTTTTTACATTTTTAATGCATATCATCTAGTCCAGGGGATTCAAAAAAACAACCGCTGTTTTTTGAACCCCCTGGAACGCCCCATAAGTTGATTACCTATTTGTTCTCACGAGTTATGCTCATATCTAGTGTTTGACCAAAATTAAGGTGACGTATCCTGTTGGCACCGTTCTGCGCGAATAGCAACCAACAAAAGAGGATACGTCGATGAAATATAATACGGTAGTTAGTCTCAAACAACCAGGTGCTCTGATCGATCTTCTGACTGATATACTGCGGCAGAGTGCACAAGAATTGATAGCTAAAGCCATCGAAACAGAGTTGCAGGGGCTGCTAGCAGAGTACTCAGTGATGAAAGTAGCAGGGAAACAAGCCATTCTCCGTAATGGCTATTTACCAGAGCGAACAATTCAAACGGGCATTATTAAAGTACCCAAGGTTCGAGATCTCCATAAGATTGCCCGAAATCTCTTACACCATGCAGCCATGCTTCCTCATTGAGGGATAACTTTTCGAGTAACGGTTGTATGTGTGGCGGACTGGCGCCTTTTTTATCGGATATTATCGCGCGACCCGTCCAGTCTATTAGGCCAAAGTAGTCAACTATTGAATAGGCTATTCCGGCTGCATCGGTTTGGCGTTCAGCACCAAGAAACGGATATAATGTGGTCGGCTGTTTTGATTTTTTCGGCTTTGCCTTTGCTGCCTGTTGTGCCTTTTTTAGTGATTTCGCTTGTCCGCTGAAACGCCAGGTTGTAAACTATTGCGCCATGCCCCGCTAAAAAATGACAAGTGATAATACGGCTATTGGCATTTGCACATATCATCGATAGTAATGTTCATATAATTTTATTAGTAGCTAAAATTACTAATACACAACCAAAACCACCTAAAGCAATCTTCCCAATAATAGCGAAATAGGGTTTAAATACTCCGTGAAATATAGCTTCATCGACAATAGCGGTCAAAAATAGAATCGACAATATTAATAAGCTACCATACGCTATGTAGTCTGCAATGTGCTCTGATTTTGAATGGCTCACGTGAAGCAAGCCATGCCTGTATAGATATCCTCTAAACTTATTCACTAGATGCCTTAGAGTTTATAACGCTTGCATAAGCTGCCGGCAAGCTGGTGACGATGAATATTACTGCGGTTTTCATCGAAGCTACTTCTCCGCAATTCACCGCCTAATTTTTGCCGGGCAGATTTAATACAATTGTTATGGGTGACTTGCAAATTGTGAAATCTCGATCATCGCAATTGTTGAACTACCACCAGCCAAATATAAAAACGGGCCATCCCACGTATGGGGAGAAAAGGCTTCAGCTAACGTCATAACAATTGGAATAATCAGCAATGACAAATAAAACTGATTAAATGTCAGTTGTTCTTGTAATAAAATTATAGCCAAAATTCCACTTAGAAACACACATAAACTTCCCTCGATACTTCTTGTGTATTTTCTGTCGGTAAATAGTGCCCTTACTTGATATTTTCTCTTTCCAAAGCGTACACCAACAGGCTCAGCTAGGCCATCCCCTATACCGGCAATTAATACTGTGATGTAAATCAGCACGGTCATGTCATAGCTAGACAACCACGCCAGCATGATAATTAAGACAATATAGGTTGCCATAACCTGGGTAGACACCCATAGGAGTGTGTAGGGTCTATCCTCTGGCCGATCAATAGCTGCAAACACAGTAGAAATAAACTCTGACCTGAGCCTAATAGGTTCTGCCATGATTGATATACACAGAAGGAATATCACGCCACTCAGTGCCGTAGTATATAAAGATGCATCAGGGGCCTGCAGCGCTCCCTTTACGCTGCTATGCTACCGTAATTCATTAACTTCTCTATATTATATGCCAAACTATAGAGTTGCCATTGCGCCTGCACTTTCTTCTGACCACGAAGACTAAATCGATTGAGTCTTTTATTGCTGCCTATGTTCCCGAACACGGGCTCGACCACCGACATTCGGTGCCCATAGATTTGTTTACCCTTATCGCTATCGACTCTCTTTTTCATCCAATCGGTAGCGCCTGACACTTCTTCTGACTTCGCTATGATGAAGGATACTTGGCGTCCTTCAGTCGCTCGTTTATTGGCTGTTTTTGGCGTTCGCATGCAATCACCAAGCTTGAAATTATCCATGTGTAAGTGCTGGTTAGAATTTATGTTACGATATAGTTTTCAATTAATAGTGCGCCGTGGAACACACCTAGGATTACGATATCTTAATTGGGTTTAGCTAGATAGGGGATTCTATAATATGCCCATAGAGAAGGATGCGAATTTCTTCTGCTTCGTGTTCGTATAAATATCCGATTTTGGGCTGCTCAAGTAATATTTGAGATTTATCGTAAATTCCATTTATTACTTTTACTGCGGCTCTTGGGTTGTCTTCAGCAATATATTCATATATTTTGGACATCCATCGTTC
>JBGMRO010000584.1:0-2966 GCA_048061555.1 Thiohalomonadales bacterium
CTTTTTCCACGTCGTCGCCCAATAAAAAAGCGCCCCAAGCTTGATTTTGAATAATATTTATATTGCCATTACGTGCCACTGGCGAATCATTAACCGCGGATATCGTGAGGCTGACGGTTGCGCTAGCGGTACTACGGGGAACGCTATCGTCTTCCACTTTAAAAACGAAACTGTCTAAACCCGAAAAATCTTTAGACGGCGTATATTCAAATTGTCCGTCGTTTTGCATGACTACTTTGCCTTGCTCGGGAGATACCAGAACACTAAACAACAACTGCGCGGCGGGTGTTTCGGGGTCTGTGGCAAGTACCTGACCGGTTGCTGGAGTATCCTCATCAAACGGTGGTACGACTAGCGCCACAGCAATCGGCGCATCATTGATATTATTGATCGTTATGTTTACCGTTGAAATAGACGACAGCGCGGGATTTCCGGTATCCGTCACCTCAAAGTCAAAACTATCTGTACCAATCTTGTTTAACAAGGGCGTATAGATAAAACTGCCATTTAGCGATATATCGACGCTACCTTTATTAGGTCCGGCATTTACTACCTCTCGATAGGTCAATGCATTCGCGGGGGTAATATCATCAGTGGCCTGTAATTGCCCGTTGAGCGGCGTGTCTTCCTGCGTGCTGAAAGACATGGGTGCTACATTGGGAGGATCATTGGCAACTAAAACGGTGATGCTCACGGTACCTGTACTCGTAAGCTTCGGCACAGCATTATCAGAAACCGTGAACCGAAAGCTATCGTTACCATTATAATTAGCCTTGGGTGTATAGGTGTATGTTCCATCTAATTGAATCACTACCGCACCCTGTTGTGGAATCTGATTGAGTGAATAACTTAATTGCGTGCTGGGCGTATCAATATCGCTTGCGGTTAACACGCCTAAGGAGTAAACCGTATCTTCAAGGACGTTGATCGCACTATTATTGGCTACCGGGGCATCGTTAACTGCGTTCACTGTTATATTAACCGTGGCACTGACCTTATTGATACCATCCGAAACACTAAAAGAAAACGCATCTGACCCGTTAAAATCTGGATTTGGCTGGTAATTAAACCCGCCATTTAACTGCACCGCAGCAACGCCATTTGTTGCTTGCGTATTCAAACTAAAGGATATGGGATCGCTATCGGGATCTGATCCCTGCAAATACTGCGTGGGCTGGGTCGTGGTATATTTTACATCCTCGTCTGTGTTAATAGACTGGGTGGTTGCGATTGGCGGCGTATTGATCTGGGTGACTTCGTTGTCCGTATTATTGGTGACATTTGCGTCGACGATATTGGCACTAATTGTAGCAACGTTAGTAATTGCACTAGCCGTCGTGGGAAATTGAAGCACGATGTCTATTACACTGGTTGCTGCATTTGCAGCGATAGTATCCGTCGTACAGGTGATTTCCAACATTAGCTCGTTGCATACCCAGTTGACATCTGCGGTAACGGATTTAAATATAGCAGTAGCCGGTAGTGTATTGACCACGACAACTTTGTGGGCAGGATTGGGCCCATAGTTAGTAATATTCAGCGCATAGGTAAAATTGGTAGAGGGAAATACCGGATCGGCAGAGTCGGTCACGACAATCGCTAAATCGCTATCACCTGCGCCATAAAACGCATAGGCCGTACCCACGGTATTTACACCGGGTGCGCCTGCAATGATATCGCTATAACCATCACCATTGAAATCGCCACCACCGGCGACAGAAAATCCGATTTGACCTGAAACAACGTTAGATTCCCTACCCCACGTGGGAGTAGCAGTCAATCCTGTGGACGTTCCTTCGAATAACAATATACGCCCCTCTAGAGTCTCCGGGTTGGAGTAAGCTTGCAATCCAATAATGACATCACCGAAACCGTCACCATTGACATCGCCGGCGGACGCGATTGAATTTAGATTGCTGCTCTCCGAACCACCTAAATAGGTCCATGTGACCTTGGTGGTAGAAGGTCCTCCTGGTACTCCTGGTCTTTTTTTAACGCCAAGATAGAGAAAGGCTTTACCTTCACTAGGGGCGACTGCATCCCAGCCTATTGCGCTAACCATGACGTCGGCAATACTATCGCCATTGATATCACCAACGCCGGCAACCCTCAAACCTAGCAAGGCATCTATTTGATCTGACTCAATGAACCAGAATTGTCGAGTGGTGGATATACCGCCAAGTCCGCCATAAAAAATATAGGCCGCTCCCTCTAGAGCTTGCCCATTTGAAAACCCTGGGGAACCTACAATAATATCGTCATAACCATCCGCATCAACATCTCCAGCATTAGCAACGTGAGTGCCAAAACCCGCTTTATTACCGGTCGCTGAATAAGACCAGTCTGCGGTTTGTGTAAATAATGTCTGTGGAAATTTCGGATCAAAGACCGTCGCTGGATTCGCTAAGTAGACTAAAACGCGTCCCTCATCCAACCCTGCAGCCAACAGATTATCAAATTGTGGATGACCAACGATGAGGTCGTTGCGTCCATCTCCATTGACATCAGCGGCCGCGACCGAAGTACCAAAATTAGTGCCGCTACCCACCTCGGATTCAATTGTAAAAGGCGTACTTGATACACCACCCTTGACGCCAAGATAGACATAAACCCGACCGACGTAATTTTTTGTTGGCGAGGAATATTCATTGGCACCCACAATGAAGTCGTTAAATCCGTCTTGGTTAACATCTCCTGCGGCTGCAAGTGCGAAACCATACTTTGCGCCAATCGTGGCTGTGCTATCCAACTGTGTTTCTGTGTATGACCATACGGGACTAAGACTTAGCCCCGACGCGGAACCTTCATAAAGATAAACCGTACCGCGATTAATACTTAAATTATTGCTAGGACTACCCTCGCTTTTTTCGTCGGACACCAATACGTCGTCAAAACCATTACCGGTGACGTCACCTACACTAGCGACCGCATGGCCATAACTTTCTCCAAACAACCCTGAGCCTTTA
>JBGMRO010000585.1:0-2964 GCA_048061555.1 Thiohalomonadales bacterium
CATTGCCTTGGAATATGTCGTCGTTTGTAGCCATATCTTTATCCACCTTTAGGAAACCGGATTATTATTGCCAGCTCCCTTAACATATTGAATCAATAGTCATTAAACTGGCTTGTATCAAATGCACTAAGAACCGTTTAAAAACTTTACGACTTTATTTTATGGGATTCTGTTGCTGGCGACAATAAGTTTTGAGGATTTACCATAGGATATTGTAAATATTACACATTTACTTAATTAGAGGAGCTTAATCCGTATTTTTTACGGAATCCAAAAATTCTGTAGCCCTCAAGTAACAAAAAGATCCCCAAGATTTGCATTCGACGAGCGTAAACTGCGAGGAGAAAATCGAGCGCCAAACCAATACTAATAGTGTGGTGGTACCTCGCTGGCGGGATCATCGTTTGAGCTACTGATACCCGAATCTGCCTTGACGCGGCTGTGAAGTTGTTGGACAAAAAACTCTAACTGATCTAGTTTTTGTTGTTGTTGGTAAACGATGTTATTCAGTTCCTGAATGGTGTCTTCCTGAAATGCTAGTTTTGTCTCAATCTCGACAAACCGATTTTCTGCTTCATTTGTCATTTTTTATCCTTACCCATAACGTCTGTGCATACGATACCCGTCGGGACATAATAATATACTTTTCGATGAAAGCAATAATAGGGTTTTATGACGTGGCTGCTGCTCTCGCTTGAGCTTCAATTTCCACCAACATATCGCTTGATATAAATCGACTTATCTGCAGCATGGTTGTCACCGGACGAATGTCCGCAAAAAATTTGTTGTGCGCCTTACCTATCTCTTGCCAGTGATCCATATTAGTGACATAGATCCGAGTACGATACACATTATGTAAATCTGCGTTAAAATGCTGTAACGCAATCTGAATATTTTTTATGGCCTGTATAGTCTGTTGATACGGATCGCCGACTCCTATCAATTGACCGCTACTATTAGTCGCAACGGTACCCGATACTTCTATCATATCTCCTAGACGTACTGCGCGTGAGTAACCCACGATCGCTTCCCACTCTACCCCGCTGGCGTATTTTTCGATCTTCATTGTCACACCTACTTAAAATGTACCAACACCTATTCAAAGTCCAGAAAAGGCATTGTAGATACGTATAATATCAAGGCCAAAAAAGCCAAATAAAGTATGATTCGTAGCGGCTGCTGCTTAATACGATCTAAAAGGGTATCGACCTCACCACGTTGCTTACGCTGCAAGTACTCCGTACGCATACGTGTGCAACGTTCTTGCTGATACTCATCCAGCAATGCCTTGCAATGTGCCAGTGATGAATCCTCACGCAGCCACAGTGCCGGCATGGAGATACCCCAATTTCCGCCTGGTGTCTCATAAAAATCGACCTGATGTTGCTGTAAGAGCGAACGAATCTCATCGATTTCGTCTTCGGGCAAACCGCGCAAGCTTATTAATTTAACCGTCATGATTCGTGATTCAAAAATTGTGTTTTAGTTTATATTGCTGGTCAAATCTGTTTCGAATCTTTTAAGTATGAAATCTACAAAGACTCGGGTCTTTAAGGGCAGATAGTTTCTCGAAGGGTATAGTATCCAGGCGTAGATATCAAAATCTGTGGCGGTGACTTCATAGTCGCTAAATAATTCCACCAGGGTTCCATCAGCCAACTCCGATTGTACATTCCAGAGTGGTTGGATAGCGATGCCCATACTTGCAACAGCACAGACTTTGAGCGAGAGGCCATTGCTAATATTGCATCGCCCACGCGCCTGGGCATCGACAATATTGCCGTCCTGATCCTTGAATTTCCAGCGGGAATGATAATCCGGCATTGGAAATAAAAGGCAATCATGTGATTCTATTTCTCTGGGAAATATCGGGGTACCGAGTCGCTCGAGATACACCGGACTTGCACACACACGGTACTGCATTGGGCATAACCGGCGCGCCACGTAGTTCGCATCAGACAAGGGACCCAAACGAATCGCAACGTCGATACGCTCGGCCAGTAAATCTACGATCGCGTTGTTCATCTGCAAGTCGATATCGACTTTTGGGTAAGCCTGCATAAACTCAGGCAACAACGGCACCAGGGCTAGCTGGGCAAAACTCATCGGTGCCGTAATGCGCAACATCCCACGGGCCTGCTCACTGACATCGCTGGCCATGTCACGAGCACGCTCCATTTCCGCAACTAACGGCTCGATGCGTTCAAAATAAACAATGCCCGCCTCGGTAGGTTGTAGACGTCGAGTCGAACGTTGGAACAGACGAATGCCCAATTCTTGTTCCAGTGAGGAGATCGCCCGCGATATCGACGACGGCGCCACGGCCCGGTCTCGGGCCACGGCGGCAAAACTGCCCAGGCGCATCACCTCGACATAATGACGTAGGTTACTTAGCTGCATTCGTGCATTATACGCACTTATATATTGCCCTTCATGGTATTTCGAGAATATTTCGCACTTATTATACTCATTCGCAGTTCGATACTGATTTTAGAACACCATTTCTGAATTAAACCAAATTTGAAACTTACAAATCGGAGGTCAACATGACGAGATTACTGAGAATAGACACCAGTTCACGTTCGCAGGGGTCACACTCTGGCGAATTGGCGGATTTTGTAGAGAAATCCTGGTTGGATCACTTTCCTAGAGACGAGATCCTCAGCAGAGACCTAGCCCGCGATAATATCCCCCACCTAAGCAACAGCACCATCGAGGCATTTAACACCCCGCTCGCCCAGCATACACCCGCGATTAAAAATGCCTCGAGATTGTCGGAAACCTTAATCGCGGAATTTCAATCCGCTGATGTCATACTACTGAGTGTACCCATGTACAACTTCACCATCCCTTCGGTACTTAAGGCGTATATAGATCACATCGTTCGCATCGGATTCACCTTCGATTATCATGCCCAAAAAGGCCTGTACGGATTATTAAAAAACAAACACGCTATTGTCTGCA
>JBGMRO010000586.1:0-2960 GCA_048061555.1 Thiohalomonadales bacterium
GCTTGCTTTTTTAATACTGTAACAAATAATCTCATTTATGGGTGGACACTAATTAGTGTTCATCCATAAATGGTCAATTTCTCCAGTCTCATCGTTGCGCCCTTTATTTACCCTACCTGAAATCCTAAGTTTACGTATGCTATTCATTATTCCCATAATTTATCTAAGATTTTTCTAAATTTGCCGATAGGTTAACCTATTAGTTTCTTTTTATTCTGGGTTTTAATGAAGTAGAGTTCATTGCGTATCTATTCTAATAATTTTAATCAAGTCTTTGTTTTGGCGTATTTTTTACCCGCCATTGTGTTCTTGATGCTGTTGAATATTGGCGACAGCCGGGCCGCTATTGCGAACAATACAAAAACGACTAAGATCGTGAATATCGGTGTGCTGGCCTTGCGAGGCGCTGAAAAGACGCTGGCTGCCTGGAATCCGACCGCGCAGTATTTAGAAAGTGCTATACAAGGCTATACCTTTAATATTATACCACTAGACAATGACTCGATTGCTAGTGAGGTCGAAAAGGGCAGTATCGATTTTATATTATCTAACCCCGCCTCGTATGCGAGCCTCGAAGCGCAACACGGTATTTCCCGTATTGTTACGCTGCGCAATAGACGTCTGTATGGTGCCTATACAAAATTTGGTGCATTGATATTTACGCGTGCCGATAGACAAGACATCAAGAATCTCGCGGACATCAAAGGGAAAAGGTTTATGGCGGTGCACCCCAATGCCTTTGGCGGATGGTGGATGGCACTTAAAACCTTCCGAGATCACGATATTGATCCAGCGGAGGACTTTGCTGAGCTGATATTCAACGGTTTCCCGCAAGACAATATAGTACTTGCAGTACGTGATGGGCGAGTGGACGCAGGTACAGTACGTACTGATTTAATAGAAAGAATGGCGCAGTCTGGCGTCATCAATATCAATAATTTTAGGATATTAAACCCACAGCAGGCGGAAAATTTTCCATTCGCGCATAGCACAGAGTTATATCCAGAATGGGCCTTCGCCACCACCAAACATACCTCTGAAGCATTAGCGCAACGAGTAGCGATTGCCCTATTAAGTTTACCTACCCAGCATGCTGCTGCTCGGGCCTCGAAGAGTGCTGGCTGGACTGTGCCAATGGATTATCAATCGGTGCACGCCTTGATGAAAGAACTCAAGGTTGGCCCTTATGAAAATACCGGAAAATTTGGCGTCAAAGATGTTTTTATTAAATACCGATTTTGGTTTTTGGCCATCGTATTCGTAATAGTGACGATGTCAGGTATTATTTTTTATGTGTTTTTTCTAAATAAAAAAATTTCCCATACCGCAAAAAAATTAGAAATTGAAGTGGGTGAACGAAATCAAGCCGAGCTGCTCAGTCAAAAACATAGCCGTAGATTACGAGCCATTTATGAGATCGCAACCATGTCGGGCGATGTCAACTACCAGGCGCAATTCCGGGAGATATTGAATATCGGTTGTAAATTTTTACATACCGAGTTTGCATGTGTCAATGAAGTCGACAGCAGTAAGCAAACCAATTCCATTGTCGAATTTTTGGCACCAGCAGAAAGTTGGTTGAAGCAAGGTTACTGTGTGCCACTCGAGAATACATTTTGTGACGCCGTGATCAAACAGGAAAGCATAATTGTTATCAACGATGCCGAGGATTCCCAATGGAAATCGAGTATCGCGTACCAATTATCGGGTTTTAGGAGTTATATCGCGGCCCCCATTTTTGTGAATGGTAAGATTTTTGGCAGCATCAACTTTAGCAGTAAGTCTCCGCGGGTGGAGGCCTATTCCAAAGCGGACGAACAATTTGTCGAGTTAATGGGAAATTTTACCAGTGCCGCATTAGGCAGGCAAATAGCGCAAGACAAAATTAACGAAGCCAAGACCCATGCGATCATGGCAAACAAGGCAAAAAGTGAATTTCTAGCGAACATGAGCCATGAAATTCGCACGCCCATGAACGCGATATTGGGTTATGCGCAAATTCTCAGCCGAGATGAAACCATCAGCGATTCACAACGACATGCGATTAAAACGATCAACAACAGTGGAACGCATTTATTAGATCTTATCAACGAAGTTTTGGATATTTCGAAAATAGAATCCGGGAGAATGACATTAACGAAGTCAAATTTTGACTTAATAGCTACTCTCAATGATATCTCCTTCATGTTTGCTTATCGTTGTAAAGAAAAGCAAATCACATGGGATATGCACATGTTTTCCGGTGATGAATTATTTGTTTATGCCGATTCAGGTAAAATTCGACAGATATTGATAAATTTACTTGGTAATGCAATAAAATTCACCATAAAAGGTCGGGTTTCATTACACTGTAAGCAGGTCGAGCCAAACTGTTATCAATTTGACATTGTAGATTCTGGCCCCGGTATACCTGATGACGAACGTGCTGAACTATTTACACCCTTTAGTCAGACAAAAAGCGGTATCGATCACGGTGGTACGGGTCTTGGATTGGCAATTGCAAAAAAGCAGCTTGAATTGATGGGTGGGAAATTGGAATTATTGCCCGATGATGGCAAGGGCGCTCATTTTCGTATGCTTTTATCTTTGCCTGCGGGTGATGTAACCGCAGTAAAGCCAACAATGCTGACGCATCAATCGTATCGATTGGAAATGTCTAAACCACTGCATGCACTGGTAGTGGATGATGTCGAGCATAATCGTAATATTCTTGCAGAACAACTGAAGACTTATGGTTTTTTTGTATCAATGGCTAGTGATGGTATCGAGGCAGTTGAAAAAGCGAATAATGTGATCACTGACATCATATTTATGGATTATCGCATGCCAAGAATGAACGGCATAGTAGCGATGCAGAAAATTCGCAAAAATAAATCGAACAATATTAAGATTGCAATGGTTTCCGCTTCGGCCTATGAGCACGAGGTAGAAAAATTTTCACAATGTGGTGCCGATATTAT